>NZ_JZWY01000581.1:0-8167 GCF_000966955.1 Streptomyces sp. NRRL S-495 | reverse complement strand
GTTGCCCATCAGCGCCGGCGCGGTCGGCAGGTTCCCGGCGATCGCGGTGAAGTTGAACGGGGTGATCGCGTAGACGAAACCTTCCAGCGGGCGGTGGTCGGTGCGGTTCCACACCCCGGGCGAGGAGACCGGCTGCTCGGCCAGGATCCGCCGGGCGAAGTGGACGTTGTAGCGCCAGAAGTCGATCAGCTCGCAGGCCGAGTCGATCTCCGCCTGCTGGGCCGTCTTGGACTGGCCGAGCATGGTCGCCGCGTTGAGCGTCTCCCGCCACGGCCCGGCCAGCAGGTCGGCGGCGCGCAGGAAGACCGCCGCCCGGTCGTCGAAGGACAGCCCGCGCCACTCCCGCCCGGCGGCCAGCGCGGCGTCCACGGCGGCCCTGGCGTCCTCCCGGGTGGCGTTGCCCAGCACACCCAGCTTCGCCGCGTGGTGGTGCGGCTGGACGACGTCGATCCGCTCGCCGCCGCCGAACCGCTGCTCGCCGCCGATGGTCATCGGCAGCGGGACGGGCTCGGCCGCCAGCTCGTCCAGCCGGCGCACCAGCCGCTCCCGCTCCGGGCTGCCGGGCGCGTAGCCGAGCACCGGCTCGTTGCCCGGGACCGGGACGTCGGTGACTGCGTCGATGGGCATGGGCGGGCTCCGCTCCTGGTGGGGCGGCCGGCCCGTTCCGACGACGGGCCCGGCACCCGTCCAGCCTGACCAGCCCGGGGGCGCCGCGCCCGCCCGGACACGCCAACGGTGGAGTGGCGCGCGCCACGTCCTCCGCCGAGCGGCGGGGCCGGCACGGGTCCGATGCCCGTCCGATGCCCGTCCGATGCCGGGGAACGCCTAGCCGGCGATCCGGCCGGCCAGCTCGACCGCCTCCGCCAGGCTGTCCACCACCGGCACGCCGACCGGCTCCAGCTTCTCCCTGGTGTGCGAGCCGCCGGTGTAGAGCACGGCGTGCGCGCCCGCCTCCAGCGCGGCCAGCGCGTCGTCCGCCGCGTCCCCGATCAGCACGGTGCAGGCCGGGTCCACCTGCGTGCCGAGCGCCGCCAGGTGCCGGACCAGGTACTCGGCCTTCTGCCCGCCGGCCGGGCCGCTGCGCCCGTCCACCCGCAGGAACTGGCCGGTCAGACCGAAACCCTCGACGACCGGCAGCAGCCGGTCGTGCTCGTACATGGACAGCAGCGACTGGCTCCGCCCGGCCGCCCGCCAGCCGTCCAGCAGCTCACGGGCGCCGTCGGTCAGGCCGCAGACGGCGCTCAGCTGGTGGTAGTGGTCGTGGAACGCCTCGTCCAGACGCAGCCACTCGGCCTCGGAGGGCAGCCGGCCGAGCAGCCGCTGGTAGAAGCGGGGGATCGGGATCTCGTACTGCTCCCGGTACTCCTGCAGCGTCATCGGCGCGACGCCGATGGTCGCGAAAGCGGCGTTGCTCGCTCCGAGCACCGCTTCCATGTCGTGGAAGAGCGTTCCGTTCCAGTCCCAGACGATATGAGTGCGCACGTCTGAACGGTAGCGCCGGGCCCGGCCGGACCGGTAGGACGGGGCTCACGGTGCCCGTGGGCCGGGGTGCACGACCCGGCACGGACTCAGGCGCGGGCTCAGGCGCGGACTCACGCGCGGGCTCAGGCCAGCAGGCCGGCGATCTCCTGGGTGGCGAACCACAGCAGGTCGTGGTCCTCGGCGCCGTCCACGGTGAACTGGGCGTCCTGGTCACCCGCGTCCGCGGCCGTCACCGCCCCGACCGCCGCCGCCACATCGGCCACCACGTCGCGGTCCGCGACATCGGCGTGCACGGCGGCCGCCTTGGCCAGCTTCAGCGGCCCGGCCAGCACCACCCGGCCCAGCGAGGCCTGGTCCTGGTACTCGTCGCCGGGGAACGGCGTCACGGCCGAGTCGGCGACGTCGAGCGCGATCACGACCCGGCGGCGCGGGGCGTCCGGCTCGGCGGCCAGCAGGCGGAGCGAGGACTGGGCGGCGCGGTTGAGCGCCGCGTACTCCAGCTCCTCCAGGTCGTCGCTGACGTACCACTCGCGCAGCGCGGGCGTCACGGCGTACGCCGCGGACTGCTCCAGCGCGCCGCCCGAGTGCGCCGCTGCCAGGCCGGTCAGGGTGGTGGGCACGTACACGCGCATCGGTGGCACTCTCCGGTTCGTCCAGCGGCACAGCTTCCAGCGTCCCCAAGAATAAGCTCCGGACGCGGCGCCGCGATCACCCGTGCACCCTTCGGCCCTCCCGCCGGGCCCGCGCGCCTCCCGGGCCGGCCGGCCGCGCCGCCGTTCCGGGGCCCGTCCCGCCGGCCGTCCCGGATCAGCGGGTGGCCTCCAGGACCCGGCGGCAGGTGTCCAGCGCGCTCTCCAGGACCGGGCCCCGGCGGGACGGGTCCATCATGTTCGGCCCCATCACGGCCAGGTCCGCGGGTGCGGGCGCGAGCAGGTGGACCCGCACGCCGCCCGCCCGCAGCAGTCCGGCCTCGCGCAGCAGCTGCCGGGTCACCGCCCTGCGGTAGCGGCCGACCACCTGGGCGAGCACCCCGCGTGGGAGGTCGCGCCCGCGCCGGGCGCGCGCGAATCCGGACGCGCCCGGGACGGACTCCGAGTGCCCCGGCTGCGTGCGCCCCGGCGGGTCGCTCCACAGCGCCATGGGCGCCAGTACGTAGACCTCGTCGAGGCCCCGGTCGAGCAGCAGGTCGGCATTGGTGGCCGACCAGCAGCCGCCGTCCACGTAGTCCGCCCCGCCCACCCGGACGGGGGCGAACCAGCCCGGGATCGCGCAGGAGGCCATCACCGCCTCGCCGACGCCGGCGGGCGGGGCGTCCGGGTCGCCGAAGACCACCCGGTGGCCGCTGCGGTAGTCCACCGCGACGACCCGCAGCGCCGAGGCGCGCCCGGCGAGGCCGAGCGGCGCGGGCCCGGCCGGGGCAACGCCGCTCGGCCCGGCCTCCCCGGTCGTTCCCGTCGCCGCGCCCGCCTCGGTACCGCCGAACAGGCCGCCGACCAGCGCGCCCACCGGCTCCAGCGAGCCCCGACCGTGCGGGGCCATCGCCGAGACCAGGGTGAGCAGCGGGTACTCGCGCGGGTGCCGCACGGCGTCCCGCAGCAGCCTCGGCGAGCCGATGCCGGCCCGGGGCCGCGGCGGCAGCGCGCCGCCGACCGCCGTGTCGTAGTCGAAGTCGACCCCGGCCAGCGGCCCGGACGTGATCGGCAGTCCCCGCTGGTGGTCCCGGAGCTGGTCGGCGCCGACCCCGGCGGCCAGCAGCGCGCCCAGGATCGCCCCGGCCGAGGTGCCGAGCACCACCTCCGCGTCACCGGCCCGGCGCCCGGTCGCCTCCTCCACCGCGCAGAGCGCGCCGACCGTCCAGGCCGCGCCGAGCATGCCCCCGCCGCCCAGCACCAGGCCGCGCCGGGGAGCGCCGGCGGCCCGCGGGGCCGTCGGCCGTGTCCCGGATACCCATGTCGTCATGCCGGCCGCCTGTCCTCGTCGGGGCGGTGCTGGTCCGGAGCGGGCGCGCGGCGGGCGGCCGATCCGGCTCCGGTCTCCGATCCTGCGCGTCGACCGACCCGGGCCGCAACGCCCGTCCTGGCGAACCCGACCGTCCTCTTTCGGGCTTTCCCGCCCTTCCCGGTGCGTCAACCCGGTGCGGAGCGGCTTCGTCCCGGACCCGCCGCCGCACGGGCCGACTCACCCGGATAGGTGAACTTTCCGGCGGCCGGGGCACCCCTCGCAAAGCCGTTGCAGCCCGCTGCGGACGGCCATTAACAAGGAACCCGTCCGCACCCGCACCACCCGGTCCCGACCGGCATCACCCCGACGCTCCACCCCGACCGCAGCAGCCGACCGGCCCCGCCCGGGCCCCGACCCGCCCACCGCTCCGAGGAAGGCCCATGACCACATGCCCGAACCGCGCCGCTCCCCCGCTCGCCCCGCCCGCCGTCCTGTCGGCGCGCCCGTACCGCCCGCACGGCACCGCCAGGGACCACCGGGCGGTCGCCGAACCGCGGCGCCCCCGCCACCCCAGGACGGCCTGCGCCGACGGACCGGGCCACGACCCGCGGGGCGGCCTGAGCACACGGTTCGCGCACCGGCTGGTCGAGGTGCTGACCGGCTCCCGGCCGTCCGGACAGCTGCTGCGCCACACCACCCTGGACTGCTACGGCCAGCTGTCCGCCCTGGTCCGGGCCGGCACCCTGCGCGGGACGCGGGGCGGCGAGCGGCCGCGGCTCGGTCCGGTGCACGACCGTTCGCCCGCGCCGGGCGCGGTCGAGGCCTGTGTCCGGGTCGACCTCGGCGGCCGGCACCACATGGTGGCGTTCCGGCTGGAGCCGCGAGGGCCGTCCGGCCAGTGGCAGTGCACCGCCGTGGAGGCCCGATGAGCCGCCCCGGACCGCACCCGCGCCCGTCCCCGCCCACCCCGTGGTCGGCCGCCGCCGCGGCACCCCTTGCACCCCCGGCGGCCCCGGGAACGACGCCGGGCGCCGCCCCCGTACGGGAGCGGCGCCCGGCATGGCGGCCGACCGGACCGGTCGGCACCGCCTCAGCTCTTGCGGCGGCGGCCCTTGGCCGACTTGGCGGCCTTGCGGCGCTCGGCGCGGGTCAGACCGTCGCCCTCGTCCTCGACACCGAGGTCCTCGAACTCGCCCTCGACCACACCTCCGCCGACCTCCTCCGAGGGGGCCGTGTAGTGCAGCCGCTGCGGCTTCGGGGCCTCCAGGCCCTTGGCCTTGATCTCCGGACGGGGGGCGTCCTTCTCCAGCTTGTCGAGCAGCACCTGGGCGTCCTCGACCGGGACCTCCTCGACCTGCTGCTCGACCTGGACCTCCAGGTTGAACAGGTAGCCGACGGACTCCTCCTTGATGCCCTCCATCATCGCGGTGAACATGTCGAAGCCCTCGCGCTGGTACTCGACCAGCGGGTCGCGCTGCGCCATGGCCCGCAGGCCGATGCCCTCCTGGAGGTAGTCCATCTCGTAGAGGTGCTCGCGCCAGCGGCGGTCCAGCACCGAGAGGACGACCCGGCGCTCCAGCTCGCGCATGATCTCCTCGCCGAGCTGGTCCTCACGGGCGCCGTACTGGGCCTGGACGTCCTCCTGGATGGCCTTGGTGAGGAACTCCGGGGTGAGGCCCGCGGTGCCGCCGGCCTCCTCCTCCAGCTCGGCCAGGTCCAGGGTGACCGGGTAGAGCTGCTTGAGCGCGGTCCAGAGCTTCTCCAGGTCCCAGTCGTCCTCGAAGCCCTCGCCGGTGGCGGCGTTGACGTACGCCTCGACGGTGTCGTCCATGAAGTGGCCGACCTGCTCCTGCAGGTCCTCGCCCTCCAGGACGCGGCGGCGCTCGCCGTAGATGACCTCGCGCTGGCGGTTCAGCACCTCGTCGTACTTGAGGACGTTCTTGCGGATCTCGAAGTTCTGCTGCTCGACCTGGGTCTGCGCGGAGGCGATGGCCCGGGTGACCATCTTCGACTCGATCGGCACGTCCTCGGGCACGTTGGCCATCGAGAGCACGCGCTCGACCATGCCGGCCTTGAACAGGCGCATCAGGTCGTCGCCGAGCGACAGGTAGAAGCGGGACTCGCCCGGGTCGCCCTGACGGCCGGAGCGGCCGCGCAGCTGGTTGTCGATCCGGCGGGACTCGTGCCGCTCGGTGCCGAGGACGTAGAGGCCGCCGGCCTCCTTGACCTCGTCCTGCTCCGCCTTCACGGCCGCCTTGGCCTTCTCCAGCGCGGCCGGGAACGCGGCCTCGTACTCCTCCGGGCTGTCCACCGGGGTGAGCCCGCGCTGCGCCAGCTCGGCCGCCGCGAGGTGGTCGGCGTTGCCGCCGAGCATGATGTCGGTACCGCGGCCGGCCATGTTGGTGGCGACGGTGACGGCGCCCTTGCGGCCCGCCTGGGCGACGATCTGCGCCTCGCGCTCGTGGTGCTTGGCGTTCAGCACCTCGTGCGGGATGCCGCGCTTGCGCAGCTCCTGCGACAGGTACTCGGACTTCTCGACCGACACGGTGCCGACCAGCACCGGCTGGCCCTTCTCGTGCTTCTCGGCGATGTCCTCGACCACGGCCGCGAACTTGGCCGGCTCCGACTTGTAGATGAGGTCGGGCTGGTCGATGCGCAGCGGGTTCTTGTTGGTGGGGATCGGCACCACACCGAGCTTGTAGATCTGGTGGAACTCGGCCGCCTCGGTGGTACCGGTACCGGTCATACCGGCCAGCTTGTCGTACAGGCGGAAGAAGTTCTGGAGGGTGATGGTGGCCAGGGTCTGGTTCTCGTTCTGGACCTCCACCCCTTCCTTGGCCTCGATCGCCTGGTGCATGCCCTCGTTGTAGCGGCGGCCGGCCAGGATACGGCCGGTGTGCTCGTCGACGATCATGACTTCGCCGTTCATGACGACGTAGTCCTTGTCGTTCTTGTAGAGCTCCTTGGCCTTGATGGCGTTGTTCAGGAACCCGACGAGCGGGGTGTTCACCGACTCGTAGAGGTTGTCGATGCCGAGGTAGTCCTCGACCCGGGTGACGCCCTCCTCGAGGATGCCCACGGTGCGCTTCTTCTCGTCGACCTCGTAGTCGCGGTCGATCTTCAGGCGCAGCACCAGCTTGGCGAAGTCGGCGTACCACTTGGTCGCCTGGTCGGCCGGGCCGGAGATGATCAGCGGGGTCCGGGCCTCGTCGATGAGGATCGAGTCGACCTCGTCGACCACGGCGTAGTTGTGGCCGCGCTGGACGAGCTCGTCCTTCGACCAGGCCATGTTGTCGCGCAGGTAGTCGAAGCCGAACTCGTTGTTGGTGCCGTACGTGATGTCCATCGCGTACTGGCGCTTGCGCTCGGCGGGCGTCATGTTGCCGAGGATCACGCCGACCTCGAGGCCGAGGAAGCGGTGCACCCGGCCCATCCACTCCGAGTCGCGCTCGGCGAGGTAGTCGTTGACCGTGATGAGGTGCACGCCCTTGCCGGTGAGCGCGTTGAGGTACGTGGGCAGGGTGCCGACCAGGGTCTTGCCCTCACCGGTGCGCATCTCGGCGACGTAGCCGTGGTGCAGCGCGGCGCCGCCCATGATCTGGACGTCGTAGTGCCGCTGGCCGAGCACACGCTTGGCGGCCTCGCGGACGGTGGCGAAGGCCTCGGGGAGGATGTCGTCCAGCGACTCGCCGTCGGCGAGCCGCTGCCTGTACTCGTCCGTCAGGGCGCGAAGCTCGGCGTCGGTGAGGTTGACGAAGTCCTCTTCGATGGAGTTGACCTGGGCGGCAATCCGCTGCAGCTTGCGAAGGATCTTGCCTTCGCCGGCGCGCAGGATCTTGTCGAAGACGGACACGTGAGCGGGCTCCTTGCCTGTATTGGCACTGGACGACTGCACGGCGGATCCACCCCACCGCACGGGCCATCGTATGCGAGGAGCCCAACGCCTCGGGAGGTGCGTCAGCACGGTATTCCCGTGTCACCCCTGCGAGCACATGCCCCGATAGCATTCCCCACCGGGGCAAACCGGGCAGCCGTTCGGAGAGTTGGGAGCCCAGGACCGTTAATCGGATGCTCGGATTCATCTCTGGACGAAATAATCCGCCCATGGAAGAAATCCCCGAACCCCGCGCCGGGGAGCAGTCCGGCCCGCCCGCCGCCGACCCCGCCCGCGAGCCCGTCGTCCTCACCACCGAGCGCCTCGTCCTGCGCGCTCCGCGCGAGTCGGACATCGACGCGATCAACGCCGCCTGCCAGGACCCGGAGATCCAGCGCTGGACGGTCGTCCCCAGTCCGTACCTGCGCACCGACGCCGAGTACTTCGTGTCCGATCTGGCCCTCAACGGCTGGCGGACCGGCGAGAACCTGGTCTGGTGCGTGTTCGAGCGCGAGTCCGGCGCACTGGTCGGCACCCAGGGGCTGATGCTCCGCGCCGGGCGGACCGACGTGGCCGAGATCGGCTGGTGGGCGACCAAGGAGTTCCGCGGCCGCGGCTACACCGTGGAGGCGGCCACCGCGGTGACCCGCTACGGACTGGCCGAACTCGGCCTGCGCCGGCTGGAGTGGCTCGCCTACGTGGGCAACGACGGCTCCCGCGCGGTCGCCACCAAGGTCGGCTTCCGGTTCGAGGGCACCCTGCGGGCGTACGCCGAGCAGCGCGGACAGTTCCACGACTCGTGGATCGCCTCCCTGCTGCCCGGCGACCTCGCCGACTGACCGGGCCGCCGCCACCGCCGCCACCGCCGCC
>NZ_JZWY01000580.1:0-16498 GCF_000966955.1 Streptomyces sp. NRRL S-495 | reverse complement strand
GCCACCGCCGCCGCGCCCGTCCGCCCGCCCGCCCGGCCGTCCGGAACCCCAGGGCTCCGGACGGCCGGACGAATTGTCGGTGCCCACCTCTAGGCTCGCCGGCATGACCGCCTCGACCCCTCGCCCGGTCCCGGGCCCGTCCTCCCGCCCCGCCCCGGTGGCCGTGCTCGGCGCCGACGACGCCCGCCGGATCGCCCTGCGCGCCCAGGGCCTGCTCGGTGCGCCCGACCGCCGCGGCGGCGTGCGCGGGATGCTGCGCCGGCTCGGCTCCGTCCAGCTCGACACCATCTCGGTACTGGCCCGCTCCCACGAACTCGTGCCGTACGCCCGGCTCGGCGCGGTCGGCCGCCCGGCGGTCGAGACGGCGTACTGGGGTTCCGGCACGAGCTTCGAGTACTGGTCGCACGCGGCGTGCATCCTGCCGGTGGAGGAGTGGCCGCTGTTCGCCTTCCGGCGCCGCCGCTACCGCGCGAAGACGCACGTCTGGGGCAAGCAGGGCGAGGCGGCGACCTACCGCTCGGTGCTGGACAAGCTGCGCGCCGAGGGCCCGCTCACCTCGACCGAGCTGGGCGGTGCCAAGAAGACCGCCGAGTGGTGGGACTGGTCGGACACCAAGATCGCGGTGGAGCGGGCACTGGCCTTCGGCGACGTGGTCTGCACCGAGCGCCGGAGCTGGAAGCGCGTCTACGCCCTGGCCGAACAGGCCGTCCCCGCCGAGCTGTTCGCCGCCGAGCCGGACGACGCCGAGTGCCTTCGCACCCTGGTCGCCCAGTCCGGCGCGGCCCTCGGCGTGGCCACGCGGGCCGACATCGTCGACTACTACCGGCTGCGCGCCGAGCAGGTGGACGCGGCGCTGCCCGACTCCGGCCTGGTCCCGGTCGAGGTGGCCGGCTGGGGCCCGAACGGCACCCCCGGCCCGGCCTGGGCCGACCCGGAGGCACTCGCCACGACGCCGCGCGGCCGCCACCGCACCACGCTGCTGTCGCCGTTCGACTCGCTGATCTGGGACCGTCCGCGCACCGAGCGGATCTTCGGCATGCTCCACCGGCTGGAGGCCTACACCCCCAAGCACAAGCGAGTGCACGGCTACTTCGCGATGCCGGTCCTCACCGGCGGCCGCCTGGTCGGCCGGGTCGACCCGGCCCGCGAGGGGCGGACCCTGGTGGCGCGTCAGATCTCGCTGGACTCCCCCCGACACCTGGAGGCACTGGCCGACGCGCTGCGCGAGGCGGCCGGCTGGGTGGGCTGCGACGCCGTCCGGGTCGAGGCGCTGCACGACGAGTCGCTGCGCCCGGCGCTGGAGCGACTGCTGGCCTGACGAGCGCCCCGACCGGACGCCCCGGCCGCCCCGAACGGACGCCCCGACTGCCCCGACCGCCCCGGCGGTCGGGCCCACCGGGCCCCGCAGTCACCCTATTTCGAGGATCTTCTCCCGCATCGCGTACACCACGGCCTCCATCCGGGAGTGCAGCTGCAGCTTCTCCAGGATGTTGCGCACATGGTTCTTCACGGTGTTCTCGCTGATGAACAACTCCTTGGCGATCTCCCGGTTGTTCATCCCGGTGGCCACCAGCTTCAGCACCTCCAGCTCCCGGTCCGTCAGTCGCGGCGCGGGCACCAACTCCCGTTCGTCGGAGCGGCGCTGGATCATCGACTTGAACTCGGTGAGCAGCTTGGACGCCATGGACGGGCTGATCTGTGACTGCCCGTCGGCGACCGCGCGGATCGCGGTGGCAACCTCGTCGGTGGAGATCTCCTTCAGCAGGTAGCCGGTGGCCCCCGCCTTGATCGCCTCGTAGAGGTCGGCTTCCTCGTCGCTTATCGTCAGCATGATGATCTTGGTGCTGGGCGCGACGTCCTTGATCGCGGTGCAGGCCTCGATCCCGCTGCGGCGCGGCATCCTGACGTCCATGAGGATGATGTCGGGCAGCAGGTCGGCCGCCTTGAGCACCGCCTCCGCACCGTCCCCGGCCTCGCCGACGACGGTGATGTCCTCCTCCTCGGCCAGCACGATCTCCAGGCCGCGGCGGAACAACGCGTGGTCGTCCACCACCAGGACGCGGATCGGCTCCCCCCGGCGCGGTGCGTAGTCGGACTCGGCCCCGAGGCCGGGCGACACCCCCACGACCGGCACTGTCGCGGGCCCCAGCCCGAACTGATCCCCCATCCGCTCCTCCCCCGTCGCCGGTCGTCGTCGGGCAATCATTCCACGGCCGGAGGCCCTCGCGGTCACCCTCCGGTGCCGATTGCCCCGCATTGGGTGACCTGTCCGGTGGCCGGCGTCCGCGTACCGACCCCGGAACACCACGTATCGACCCCGGGAACGCCGCATACCGACCCCGGGAACGCCGCGTACCGGCCCCGGAACGCCGCGCACTGGCCCCAGAACGCCGGTGACCCCGGCGGCGGTCGCCACCGGGGTCACCCCTCTCCTGCTGTCCGTACGGTCAGTCCTCGTCGTCGCCCGCGCCGATCGCACCGCCGGCGCCACCACCCTCGACGGTCGAACCGTCGGCCTTCAGGTGGATCACGCCGTAGTGGTAACCGTGCCGGCGGTACACGACGCTCGGCAGGCCACTGTCCTTCTCCACGAAGAGGTAGAAGTCGTGGCCGACCAGCTCCATCTCGTAGAGCGCCTGGTCGAGCGCCATCGGGGCGGCCGGGTGGGTCTTCTCCCGGACCACCAGCGGGCCTTCGCCCTCCACTTCCAGGGATCCCATCATGGTCTTGCGGACGGCACCGTTGGTGCTGCTCTCCGACGGCTTCGACTCGGGCAGCGCGGCCAGGGCCGCGGTCGCCTCGGCGACGCTGATCGGGGTGCGGCTGCCGCTGCCGCCCTTGTGGACCCGACGCCGGTCCGCGGACTTGCGCAGTTGGGCGTCGAGCTTCGCCGAGGCCAGATCGAGCGCCGCGTAGGGGTCAGCGGCGGCGGCCTCGGCCCGGATCACCGGGCCACGGGTACGGAGGGTGATCTCCACGCGGTCGGACCGGTCGGCCTGCCGCGGGTTGTGTTCCTTGGACACCTCGACATCGAGGCTGATCGCCTTGGTGTCGAACTTCTGGACCTTCTCCAGCTTCTCGGCCACGTGATCCCGGAACCTCTTCGGCACCTCGGTCTTGCGGCCCTTGACGACGATGTCCACGCAGAACTCCGATCCCTCGTTCTGTCGCCGGCCCGGGTGCTACCGGACCGGACTGAGACCAGCCGGACCAGCCGATACATCCGCCGGCCCTCCGCCCCACCGGCAACGGTGGGAACGACTGGCCCTCACTGCACTTCCTCCCCACCAGGGACGGTTGAAACCCCCTGGAGCCTTATCGAACACCTCACACGGGGTTTTCGCCTCTCCGGCGGAGAGTTCGGGTATGACGGAGTGATGGGCCGGCGGTCAAGCTGCTGCACCCCTGTCTACCCTCCCGCGAGTGAAACACAGGTAAATACCTGGACAACACCCCCCGTACGGCGCATTCTTTGCTCACTCTCCGTGCCCCACCCGCGAGGAGCAGCCGTGCTGCGGACCACCGCACCACCCCACCGGCAGTCCCACCGGCAGTCCGACCGGGGACCCTTCGCCCACGCCCTGACCGGCCTCCTCGACGCGCTGCTCCCGGCCCCCTGCGCGGGCTGCGGCGCCGACCTCGGCCATCTGTGCCCGGAGTGCCGCCACCTCCTCGCCACTACCCCGCCGGCGCCCGTCGAAGCCCTTCCCCGGGCGCACGCCGCCGCGCCGTACGACGGTCCGGTCCGGCGGCTGCTGCTCGCCCACAAGGAGCGCGGCGCGCTGGGGCTGGCCGGCCCGCTCGGCGACGCCCTCGCCCGGGCGGTGCGCTCCGCACTCGGCCCGGCCCCGGAACCGTTCCCCCTGCTGCTGGTCCCGGTCCCCTCCGCCCGGGCGGCGGTCCGCGCCCGGGGTCACGACCCCACGCTGCGGCTGGCCCGCGCCGCCGCCGGGGCCCTGCGCCGGGAGGGGCTGGACGCCCGCGCGCTGCCGCTGCTGCGCCATGCCCGTCCGGTCGCCGACCAGGCCGGGCTCTCCGCCGCCGAGCGCCACCGCAACCTGCGCGGCGCGCTCACCGTGCGACCGCCCGGCCGCTTCCACCGGCCCGGCCGGCCCGGGCCCGCCGGGTACCGGCCGGTCCTGGTCGACGACCTGGTGACCACCGGCGCCAGCCTGGTCGAGGCGACCCGGGCCCTGTCCGCCGCCGGGCTGCCGCCCGCCGCGGCCGCCACGGTCGCGGCGGCCGTCCCGCACCACCACCGGCGCCGCCCGGACACCCGCGACCAGTGACGAGCACCCGGTCGGCCACCTCACCGAGCACCGAGCACCGAGCGGCGGGTCTCAGCCCGGGTAGATGAACGCGGAGGCCTTGTAGGGCAGCACCAGCTCCCGCCACTGGTTGTTGACCAGCCGGTACGGCTTGCCCCCTTCCTTCTCCAGCGCCAGCACGGGCGGCACCGGCAGCGCGTTCGTCGCCCGGGACTCCGACGCGGCGACGGCACCCATCTCCCCGCCGCCCAGCAGCCGCGCGTCCCGGTTCTGCGACCCGTCGGTGCTGATGTACTGCAACTGCTGGGCCTTGTCCTTCTCCTTGCCCAGCACCAGCAGTTGGTCGGCCTCCGCCCAGGACACCGCCAGCACCTCCTGGAACGCCGGGTTGGCCAGCCGCAGCCCGGTGATCCTCGCAGTCGGGGCGTCCTTGGTGCCGCCGTGGACGAGCAGCCCCAGCCAGAGCCGCTGCTCCTTGCTGTCCTTGCCCTCCTTGAGCAGCAGGGCGACCCGGACGCCGTCCGAGGACACCTTGATGCCCTGCACCGAGCGCCCTGCCAGGTCGTCCACCGCCACCGGGACGGCCTGCTTGTCCCGCACCATCAGCACCCGCGGCCCGGCCGGGTCGCGGTCCACCACGTACAGGTCGCCGCGCCCGTCCCAGGTCGGCGAGGTCAGCCCGTCGTCACCCTTCGAGCCCGGGCGGCTCGGGGTGGTCAGCACCGGCTGCGGCATGGCCGGCAGCGAGTCCAGGAACGGCACCGTGAAGAGCTGGTGGCCGTCGGCGCTGATCGCCGCGGCGCGCTCGCCGTCCCGGGCCACCGCGACCGCGCCCAGCGGCCGCCCGCTCTGCTGCGCCCGCCCCAGCGGCCCGTGCACGGGCTCGCCGACGGCGTCCCCGCGCGTCTCGTGCAGCACGCCGTCGTCGGCCCGCTGGTAGAACTGCCGGGTGGACATCTGCCCGGCCAGCGAGCCGGGCCCGGTCGCGGGCTCGTCGGCGCGGCTCGCCTGACAGACCGGTCCGCCGTGCTTGGCCTTGAGCTCCAGCCGTTCGACCGGCCCGGTGCCCTGGTCGGCGAGGGTGTAGAGGAGCTGGGTGGCCATCCGCCGGCAGGCGGTGGCGCTGCCGAGGTCGACACCGATGAGCGTCACGTGCCCGGTCCGGTTGTCGTCCAGGGTCACCGACTCGACCGCGTTCGGCCCGAGGCCCGCCGGGAAGGCGGAACGGGCGACCGGCCCCAGCCAGGTCGACGGCCCCGAGACCAGCGCGCGCACCGCCGAACCCAGCGGGTCTATTCGGCGCCGCAGGTAGATCGGGTCGGCGATCAGCACGTCCTGGTTGGTCACCGCGGCAGCGGTCGGCGCGGACGGGTCGGGCGCGGCGTAGAAGAACCGGTCGACCTGGCGGTAGCTGTTGCGGAAGTTGACCTCGTTGAGGATCAGCCCGTCCGGCAGCTTGTCGATCCGCCACTCGCCGGCCTTCTCCCGCACGAAGGAGAAGTTGAACTCGATCATGCGCGGCGACTCGCCGATGTACGAGTGCCGGTCGTCCACCTGGGAGACCAGCTGCCCGGGGACCGGGATCGACACCTCGGTGTCGTTGTCGGTCACGCTCACCTTGAGGTGGCCCGGGTTGGCGGCGAGCACCTTGATGCCCGCCTCGGGGTTCCAGCTGGTCCGCGCGTCCGGCGTCAGGTACTTGCGCGCCGTCACATAGCTGTCGTCGGCGGTCAGCGCGTCGAGGAACCCGGCCAGCAGGTCCTGCGGCCTGGCTCCCTTGGCGGGCTCCACCGGGAAGACCCTGACCTGGAGGTTCTTCTCCGCCGAGCTCCTGGACAGCTCGATCTTGGCGACGCCCCCGGAATCCGGCATCGCCGCGCAGCCGCCGGCCAGCAGGGCACCCACCAGCGCGCCCGCCATCCCGGCCAGCCGCGGCTCAATCCTGGCGCTGGTCCTTCGCACGCTGCGACCCCTCCGTGTCCGTTCCACCCGTGCCGTCCGCCCCTGCGGCCCCGTCCGGCCCCGCGGTCCGCTGCGCCACCGACGGCCGGCCCGGCGTCGGGTCCACCACGACCTGGGCCCCGGTGGCACCGTACCCCGCACCGACCGGCAGCACGTCCGACGGATCGGCGCGCGGGCCCTCGGCCGCCCGCCGGCCGAGGCCGGGGCCGATGCTCAGCACTCCGCCGAGCCCGCTGCCGAACCCGCTGCCGGAGGTGTCCGGCGTCTCCGGGACGGCCTGCTCGTCGGTCGCGGTGAGGGCGGTCGCCCCGGCCGGGCGCGCGGCCCGGCGGTACGGCGCCCCGTAGGTGCCCAGGCCCCGGTTGTTGCGGGAGTCCTCGGGCTCCAGCCGGAACGGCGCCCGGCTGATCTCGCCGCCGCGGGTGCGCGGCATGGTGAGCCGGAAGTGCGAGCCGCCGCCCGGCTCTCCCCAGGCCTGCAGCCAGCCACCGTGCAGATGGGCGTCCTCGACCGCGATCGACAGGCCGAGGCCGGTACCGCCGGTGGTCCGCACCCGGGACGGGTCGGCCCGCCAGAACCGGTGGAACACCCGGGACGCCTCGCCCGGCTTGAGGCCGATGCCGTAGTCCCGGACGCCGATCGCGACCGCGCCGTCCCGCGAGCCCAGCCGGACCACGACGTCCCGGCCCTCGCCGTGCTCCAGCGCGTTGACCACCAGGTTGCGCAGGATGCGCTCGATCCGCCGGGAGTCGACCTCGGCCAGCACCGGCTCGCCGTCGCCGCGGATCACCACGGCGCTGCCCTTGGCCTGCGCCAGCGGATCGGCGGCCTCGACCACCCGGCCGACGATCTCGCGCAGGTCGACCGGCTCGGCGTCCAGGACGGCCGCGCCCGCGTCGAAGCGGCTGATCTCCAGCAGGTCGGCGAGCAGCGACTCGAAGCGGTCCAGCTGCCCCTGGAGCAGTTCGGCGGAGCGGGCCGCCATCGGGTCGAGGTCCTCGCGGCTGTCGTAGATGAGGTCGGCGGCCATCCGGACGGTGGTCAGCGGTGTGCGCAGCTCGTGCGACACGTCCGAGACGAAGCGCCGCTGCACCCGGGAGAGTTCCTCCAGCTGCCGGATCTGCGCCTGCAGCGCGTTGGCCATCCGGTTGAACGACTCGCCGAGGCGGGCGATGTCGTCGGTGCCGGTGACCTTCATCCGCTCTTCCAGGTGCCCGGCGGCCAGCCGCTCGGAGATCCCGGCGGCCATCCGGACCGGCGTCACCACCTGGCGCACCACCAGCCAGGCGATGCCGCCCATCATGATCACCACGAACACCCCGGCGGTCGCCAGCGTGCCGGTGACCAGGCCCAGGGTCTTGGTCTCCTGGCCGAAGGAGAAGACGTAGTACAGCTGGTAGCTGCCGTTGCCGGGTCCGGTGAACTGCTGCCCGAAGACCAGCCCGGGCTCGGTGTCCACGCCGCTCTCCGGCGAACGCTGGATCCGGGTGGGCTGGCTGAAGGTCTGGCCGGGCTCCTGCGCGACCCTGGCCTTCAGACTGTCGGGGATGCTGCTCGGCAGGATGTCCGCGGAGTAGCGCGGGCCGAGGCCGGCCTTCTCCGGCTGGACGGTCTGGCCGGTGCCGGGCAGCATCGCGATCACCGAGTAGACGTTCTGCCCGCTCGCCGCCAGGTCGCCGACCTGCTGGAGCAGCCAGGTGCCCAGCCCCTCGGGGGCCGGGTTGGTGGGCCCGGTCCGCAGCCGCAGGTCGTCCGCGTCGTCGATCTTCTTCAGCTCGGTCTGGAATCCCGCGAGCGCCTGGTCCCGGGCCGCCGACCGCTTGGTCTCCAGCAGCCCGGTGCGCACCTGCGCCACCACGACGACGCCCAGCACCATCACCACCACGACCGACAGCAGCAGCGTCGCCGCCACCACCCGCAGCTGGATCGACCGCCGGTACAGCGCCGCCACCCGGTTCAGGGGGCGGCGCAGCTGTCGGTTCACCAGCGCGAGCAGGGCGACCGGCCCCCGCCGGCGGCGGTTGCGCACGGTCGAACTCAGTACGTCCCCGCGCACGGCGCCGCCACCCCCGTCGGTCGCGGTACCCGGCGGGGTTTCGTCGGCCCGGTACATCACGTCAGCTGGGCCCGGCCTTGTAGCCGACGCCGCGGACGGTCACCACGATCTCGGGACGCTCCGGGTCCTTCTCGATCTTGGAGCGCAGGCGCTGCACATGGACGTTGACCAGCCGGGTGTCCGCCGCGTGCCGGTAGCCCCAGACCTGCTCCAGCAGCACCTCGCGGGTGAACACCTGCCAGGGCTTGCGGGCCAGCGCGACCAGCA
This sequence comes from Streptomyces sp. NRRL S-495, assembly GCF_000966955.1. Lineage (NCBI taxonomy): Bacteria > Bacillati > Actinomycetota > Actinomycetes > Kitasatosporales > Streptomycetaceae > Streptomyces > Streptomyces sp. NRRL S-495. Next base: position 7,945 of record NZ_JZWY01000580.1, on the reverse strand, counting down.
GGTCGAACTCCAGCGGGGTCAGCGGGATGCCCCGGCCGTCCCGCTTCACCGAGTGGCCGGCCACGTCGATCACCAGATCGCCGATGGTCAGCTGCTCCGGAGTCGGCTCCTCGGCCCTGCGGAGCCGGGCCCGCACCCGGGCCACCAGTTCCTTGGGCTTGAACGGCTTGGTCACGTAGTCGTCGGCACCCGACTCCAGGCCGACCACGACATCCACCGTGTCGGTCTTGGCGGTCAGCATGACGATCGGAATACCGGACTCGGCCCGGATCTGCCGGCAGACGTCGATGCCGTCCCGGCCGGGCAGCATCAGGTCGAGCAGGACCAGGTCCGGCTTGGTCTCCCGGAACGCAGCTAGCGCCCTGTCCCCATCCGCGACGAAAAACGGCTCAAAACCCTCACCCCGCAGCACAATGCCGAGCATCTCGGCCAGTGCGGAGTCGTCATCAACGACGAGGACGCGTCCCTTCATGCGTCCATCTTCTCATTACCGGATTGTGACCTGCCGCACAGCAGTCCCATTGCTCCAGAACGGCCAACTGGCGATCCGGTCCAATTCAAGCCAAACCGGGCCAATTTCCCGCCCCCTTCCGCCCCCCGCGCCCCCGGCGAAGCCGACGAATCGTCCGCCCCCCGGCCGTTGCCGTTCAGCAACCGGCTCCCCCTGGGGTGCGTCCGGGCACCATGGCACGATGGGCGCTGCGCGCGGGTGAAGATCCACCCGGTACCCCGCCCCCGAAGCCCTCCGAGGAGCAGTGATGACCGACACTCCGGGCTGGGCCTCGCCCGGCTCGTCCGAGCCGCCCCGCGACGGCGCCCGGCCCACCGCCGACGCACCCGCCGCCGTGCCCGGCCAGTCGGCACCGCCCCAGGACACCCCGCCCGCCCGGGGGACCGCCCCCGGCGCCCCGCAGCCCCCCTACGCCGGACCGCAGCCCGCCTGGGGCACGCAGCCCGGCCACGGCGGACCGCCGCCCGGCTGGGGCCCGCAGCCGCCCGGCGGCGGCTACAGCTGGGGCGTGCCGCAGAGCCCCAAGCCCGGAGTGATCCCGCTGCGCCCGCTCGGCCTCGGCGAGATCCTCGACGGCGCGGTCTCCACCGTCCGCAAGCACTGGCGGGTCACCCTCGGCCTCGCCCTCGGCGTCGCGGTGGTCCAGCAGGGCGCCTCGCTCGGCGCCCAGCTCGCCATCCAGGGGGACACCGGCGACCTCACCCCGGTCCTGACCGCCCTGATCAGCCTGCCGCTCTCGATGCTGCTCGGCGTGGTCGCCTCGGCCCTGCTGACCATGGTGGTCAGCCGCGCCATCCTCGGCCAGGCCGTGTCGATCGGGGACGCCTGGCGCGACGCCAAGCCGCGGCTGCTCCAGCTCGTCGGCCTCACCCTGCTCACCGGTCTCATCGCCGGCGGCATCGTCCTGCTGGGCTTCGCCCCGCTGATCGGCTACCTGGTCGCCGGGGCCGAGGAACCGGCGATCGTCGGCCTGCTCGTCGTCGTGGGCCTGCTCAGCCTCCCCGTCGCCATCTGGATCGGCATCCAGCTCAGCCTGGCCGCCCCCGCCCTCATGCTGGAGAAGCAGGGCGTCATCACCGCCCTCTCCCGCTCCCGCCGGCTGGTCCGCCGCTCCTGGTGGCGGATCTGCGGCATCACCGTGCTGAGCCAGATCATCGCCGCGGTCGTCGGCGGTGTGATCAGCACCCCGTTCACGATCGCCGGCATGGTGATCGGCTTCGACGACTTCCTCGGGCAGGTCGACGCCGGGCAGAGCGGCAGCATGCCCGCCGCCATGCTGATCACCATGGCGATCGGCGGCGTCCTCTCCTCCACCGTCACCCTCCCCTTCACCGCCACCATCGGCGTGCTGCTCTACGTCGACCAGCGGATCCGCCGCGAGGCCCTCGACATCGAGCTCGCCCGCGCCGCCGGCCTGCCCGAACACGGCGGCACCGGCTGGGGCGACCAGGCCGGCCCCGCCCCCGCAAGGCTCTGAGCCCGATGCCGATCCGGGGGGAGATCGTCGTGCTCGCGGGTGGTGCCCCGGTCACGACACCGCGCGACGCAACCAAGGACGCGGCCCGCGACGAACTGCTCAACGCCGACTACCACCGCCACGACCCGAGCCTCCAGGAACGGGTCATCGACTGGATCACGGACCGGATCGACGAGGCGCTGGGCGCGCTCACCGGCGACGGCACCGGCGGCGCCACCGGCCTGGTCCTGTTCCTGCTGGTGGCCGCGATCATCGGCGCCGCCCTCTGGTGGCGCCTCGGCGCGCCCAAGCGGGCCGCCCGCACCCACACCGGGGTCTTCGGCGACATCGGCCCGCGCAGCGCGGCCGAGCACCGGGCCGACGCCGAACGGCACGCCGCCGCCGGCCGGTGGACCGAGGCCGTCCGCGAGCAGATGCGCGCCCTGGTCCGCGGCCTGGAGGAGCGCACCCTGCTCGACGCCCGCCCCGGCCGCACCGCCGACGAGGCCGCCGCCGAGGCCGGCCGCGCCCTGCCCGGCCACGCGGCCGAGCTCGCCGCGGCCGCCCGCGCCTTCGACGACATCGCGTACGGCGAGCGCACCGCCGACCAGGGCGCCTACCAGTCGCTGCGCGACCTCGACCGGGACCTCGAACGCGCCCGCCCGGTCCTCGCCCCGGCCGCCGGAGGAGCCGCATGACCAGCGCCACCCCCGCTCCGCCGACCGACCGGGCCGCCGCCCCGCGGCCCGCCCCGACCGCCACCAGCACCGCCCCCACCGGCCGCGGCCTGTGGCGGCGCACCCGCTGGTACCTGCTCACCGCCGCCCTCCTGCTGCTCGCCGCCGTCCTGCTCGCCGCCGTCAACCAGGAACGCCGGTACCCACCGCTCGACCCCCGCTCCTACGAGCCCACCGGCAGCCGCGCCGTGATCGCCCTCCTGGAGCGCGAGGGCCTCAAGGTCGACCTCACCGCCGACCCGGCCGTCCGGCCCACCGGCACCGACACCCTCGTCCTGCCCGAACCCGACCTGCTCACCCCCGAGCAGCTGACCGCCGTCGCCGCCGCCAAGTACGGCCGGCTGGTCCTGGTCGCCCCCGGCCCCGCCGCCCTCAGCGCCCTCGTCCCCGGCGTCCGCACCTCCGACGAGAACGGCGGCATCCCCTACGCCGGCGTGCGCACCACCGACCCCGGCTGCTCCCTCCCCGAAGCCGTCCGGGCCGGCAGCGCCCACCTCGGCGGCCTGCTCTACACCGCCGGCAGCCGCGGCGAGGGCTGCTACCCGCGCGGCCACGGCTACCCCCTGGTCGCCGTCACCACCGGCCGGAACACCGACGTCGTGGTCCTCGGCAGCGGCGAGTTCCTCACCAACGAGCTGCTCGGGAAGGACGGCAACGCCGCCCTGGGACTCGGCCTGCTCGGCTCCCGGCCGCACCTCACCTGGCACCTGCCCGACTACACCGCCCCGGTCGCCGAGGGCGGGCGCAAGAGCTTCCAGGACTACATCCCCGAGGGCTGGACCTGGGCCGGCTACCAGCTCGCCATCGCCGTCGTGCTCGCCGCGCTCTGGCGCTCCCGGCGGCTCGGCCCGGTGGTCAGCGAGCAGCTGCCGGTCGTGGTCCGCGCTTCCGAGACCACCGAGGGCCGCGCCCGCCTCTACCGCCGGGCCAAGGCCCGCGGCCGCGCCGCCGACGCCCTGCGCCGCGCCACCGCGCTGCGCATCGCCCCGGCCCTCGGCGTCCCGCCGGTGGCCGGCGCACCCGACCCCACCGCCCTCTGCGCGGCCGTCGCGGACCGCCTCCCCGAGCGGCCCGCCGGGGACGCCGCGGCCCTGCTGTACGGCCCTCCCCCGACCGACGACGCCGCACTGCTGCGGCTCGCCGACGACCTCGACACCCTCGAAAGGCAGGTACGGAAGCCGTGACCGAGAAGGCCACCACCCAGCTCCGCATCACCCCCGGCCCGGCGCCCGTCACCACCGGCACCACCGTCCCCGGCAGCACCGCTCCCGGCACCGCCGGCGACCCCCGGCTCGGCGACCCGCGCGAGGCGCTCACCGCCCTGCGCGCCGAGATCGCCAAGGCCGTCGTCGGCCAGGACGCCGCCGTCACCGGCCTCGTCGTCGCCCTGCTCTGCGGCGGCCATGTGCTGCTCGAAGGCGTCCCCGGCGTGGCCAAGACCCTGCTGGTCCGCACCCTCTCCACCGCGCTCAGCCTGGGGACCAAGCGCATCCAGTTCACCCCCGACCTGATGCCCGGCGACGTCACCGGCTCCCTGGTCTACGACGCCCGCACCGCCGAGTTCTCCTTCCAGCCCGGCCCGGTCTTCACCAACCTGCTGCTCGCCGACGAGATCAACCGCACCCCGCCGAAGACCCAGGCCGCCCTGCTGGAGGCCATGGAGGAGCACCAGGTCACCGTCGACGGCGAGCCGCGCGCCCTGCCGGTGCCGTTCCTGGTCGCCGCGACCCAGAACCCGGTCGAGTACGAGGGCACCTACCCGCTGCCCGAGGCCCAGCTCGACCGCTTCCTGCTCAAGCTGATCCTCCCGCTGCCCGACCGGGACCAGGAGTTCCAGGTCCTCGCCCGGCACGCCGCCGGCTTCGACCCGCGCGACCTCGCCGCGGCCGGCGTGCGCCCGGTGGCCGGCCCCGAGCACATCGCCGCCGCCCGCGAGCAGATCGCCAAGCTGACCGTCGCGCCCGAGGTGCTCGCCTACATCGTCGACCTCTGCCGGGCCACCCGGCAGTCGCCCTCGCTCTCCATCGGCGTCTCCCCGCGCGGCGCCACCGCACTGCTCGGCGCCTCCCGTGCCTGGGCCTGGCTGGCCGGCCGCGACTACGTCACCCCCGACGACGTCAAGGCACTCGCCCTGCCCACCCTGCGGCACCGCGTCGCCCTGCGGGCCGAGGCCGAGATGGAGGGCGTGACCGCGGACTCCGTGATCCAGGCCGTCCTCGCCCAGACCCCGGCCCCGCGCTGATCCCCGCCCCGGGTATCACCGCCCCACGTTTCGCCGCCTCACCGTCGGCCCCGACGAAGGAACGCACCGCATGGCCATCACCGGGCGAACCGCCCTGCTCGCCGCGCTCGGCGCCCTCGTCACGGGCCTGCTGCTGCCGTCCTGGGCGGGCATCGGCGCCGTCACCGGCGCGGTCCTGCTCGCTGTCGCCGTCGACCTGGTGCTCGCCGCCCCCGTCCGGAGCCTGCGGATCGACCGGGGCGGCGACACCACGGTCCGGCTCGGCGAACCCGCCTCGGTCGAACTGACCGTCACCAACCCGGCCGGACGGCCCCTGCGGGCCCGGATCCGCGACGCCTGGGCCCCGTCGGCCTGGCGGCCCGGCACCGGCTTCGCCGCCTCCCGGCACACCCTGCGCGTCCCCGGCCACGAACGCCGCCGCGTCACCACCGTCCTCACCCCGACCCGGCGCGGGGACCACCACGCCCACAAGGTGACCGTCCGTTCGCTCGGCCCGCTCGGCCTGGCCGGGCGTCAGGGCTCGCACCTCGTCCCCTGGACGGTCCGCGCCCTGCCCCCGTTCGCCAGCCGCAAGCACCTGCCCTCCCGGCTCGCCCGACTGCGCGAACTCGACGGCCGGACCTCGGTCCTGACCCGCGGCCAGGGCACCGAGTTCGACTCCCTGCGCGAGTACCTGCCCGGCGACGACATCCGCTCCATCGACTGGCGGGCCAGCGCCCGCCGCCACACGGTCGCCGTCCGCACCTGGCGGCCCGAGCGCGACCGGCACATCCTGGTCGTCCTCGACACCGGCCGCACCTCCGCCGGCCGGGTCGGCGACGCACCCCGGCTCGACGCCTCGCTCGACGCCGCGCTGCTCCTCACCGCCCTCGCCACCAAGGCCGGTGACCGGGTCGACCTGCTCGCCCACGACCTGCGCAAGCGGACCGCGGTGGCCGGCCGCTCCCCGGTCGAGATCCTCCCGGCCTTCACCAACGCGATGGCCGCCCTGGAGCCCGCCCTCTACGAGACCGACATGCGCTCGCTGGTCGCCACCGCCCTGAAGATGGCACCGCACCGCTCGCTGATCGTGCTCCTCACCGGCCTGGACGCGGCATCCGTCGAGGACGGCCTGCTCCCGGTCCTGCCGCTCCTCACCAAGCGCCACGAGGTCGTGCTCGCGTCCGTGTCCGACCCCCACCTCGACGAGCTCGCCGCCGGCCGCGGCACGGTCGAGGCCGTCTACGGTGCCGCGGCCGCCGAGCAGACCCGCGCCGACCGCCGTCTCACCGCCGACCGCCTCACCCACGCCGGCATCACCGTCCTCGACGCCCCGCCCACCTCCATCGCCCCCGCCCTGGCCGACACCTACCTCGCCCTCAAGGCCGCCGGCCGCCTCTGACAAAGACTCCCGGCCCCGTCCGGGGAGCACGGAAAAGCCCCGCCACCGGATGGCGGTTTCTAGGGGTCGTTGCAACACGTGGTCGGTTTGATCAGGCCGCGAGCAGTTTATGCAGGCGCTCGGCTGGGGTTTCCCAGCCGAGCGTTTTGCGTGGGCGACCGTTGAGTTCGGCGGCGACGGCCACCAGGTGGTCCGGGGCGTGGACGGCCAGGTCGGTGCCCTTGGGGAAGTACTGCCGCAGCAGACCGTTCGTATTCTCGTTCGATCCGCGCTGCCAGGGGCTGGCCGGGTCGCAGAAGTAGACCGGGATGCCGGTGGCGACGGTGAACGACCCGTGGGCGGCCATCTCGGCGCCTTGGTCCCAGGACAGCGACCGCACCAGGTGGCCGGGCAGGGTCCGCACGGTGTCCACGAGGGCATCGTGCACGCGCTCGGCGGTGCGACCGTTCGGCAGGTGCAGGAGCATCACGTAGCGGGTCGCGCGTTCGACCAGGGTGCCGATCGCCGAGGCGCCGTCCTTGCCGATGATCAGGTCGCCCTCCCAGTGTCCGGGCACCGCACGGTCCTCGACCTCGGCGGGACGTTCGCTGATCATCACCATGGGATGGGCGAACCTGGGCCTGCGGGCGGCGGCCTGGCGGTGGGGAACCCGCCGGGCCCGGCCGGAACGCAGGGCGCCGGCCAGTTCGCGGCGCAGTTCACCGCGTCCCTGCACGTAGAGGGCCTGGTAGACGGTTTCGTGGGCCACGTGCATCTCCGGCCGCTCGGGAAAGGTGTCCCGCAGAGCCTGGCAGATCTGCTCCGGGCTCCACTTCTTGGCCAGGTGGCGCTGGATGAAGTCCCGGAGTTCAGGGTTCTGGCCGATCTTGCCGGGCTTGGGACGCGGCCTGCGGGCGTCGGCACGGGCGTGGGCGGCGTGGGGACGGTAGTGCTGTCGGCCGCGGGGGTCCACCGTGCTGTTGCGGCGGATCTCCCGGCTGATCGTGGACGGGCTGCGGCCCAAGTCGACTGCGATCGCCCGGATGGTGGCCTTCTCCCGGAGCCGGTCCGCGATGTGGATGCGCTCGTCCTGGCTCAGGTGGCGGCCCCGGGTCTCGGGACAGGCCGCCCGCTCGGGTCGAGCGGGCGGCCTGAACCTTGCGGGGTCCGTCCGGCCGTTGCGCCACTCGCGGCCGGTCCGCTCGTGGATGCCCACGAGCCGGGACGCCTCCTTGTTGCCATAGCCCTGATCCATGAGCCGGAAGTATTCCGACCGCTCACGGACCAGCCTCCTCGGCCCCTGGGCCACCGCCCGGTTCTTGCGGATCTTGAAGTCCATCGCACCCCTCGGGCTGGGGTGTTGCAACGACCACTAGAACCCAAGGATCGGTGGCGGGGCTTTTGAGTCCCTTTCGACAGATGGTGGACCTCCCCCACCCGGGCACTCGCCGAATGCCCCCAAGGGCCTTTCCCGGCGCTTCTCGGGGCCCTGGAAAACGTACTCCGCCGCGGAATCGGACGGCATTCCCGCTCGGACGACACCTTCTTTGCCAGTACCGACCCGGGGAAATGCCTCGACCGAAAGCGTCCTGAAAACGCAAAGAACCCCCGTCGGTTTCCCGACGGGGGTTCTTCACAA
>NZ_JZWY01000579.1:0-6246 GCF_000966955.1 Streptomyces sp. NRRL S-495 | reverse complement strand
CTCCGCGCCGCCGTCCGCTCCCGCGTGTGCCAGCGCGTACTGGCCGAACCCCGCCTGGACGCTCACCACGCCGAGGCTGTGCGCCACCACGTCGTGCACCTCCTGTGCCAGCAGCAGCCGTTCCTCCGAGCGGGCGGCCCGCTCCAGCGCCGCCCGGCGCTCGGCGGCCACGGCGGTGTGCGCGCGGTGCCCGCGAACGGCGCGCCCCACCGCCCAGACGGCCGTCTGGCCGAGGACGGCGAGCGGAAGATTGCCGAGGACTTCGTCGGGTGCCGTCGCGGTGACCGCCCAGCCGAGGACGGCCGCACCGAGCGCCGCCCGCCCGTCACCGGCCCACCCGGCCCACCCGGTCCGCCGGTCGTCGTCGGCGGCGTCCAGCACGCCGACGATCCGCTCGTGCAGGTAGGCGGTGAGGGCGTTCGGCGTCGGGTAGTCGAAGAGCACACTGGCGGGCAGCCGCAGGCCGGTCGCCGAGGCGAGCCGGTTGCGCAGCTGCACGGAGAGCACGGAGTCGAAGCCGAGGTCGCGGAAGGTCTCGTCGGCGGCGAAGCCGGTCCCGCCGGTGCCCTCGGCCAGGTGCTCGGTGAGCCAGCGGCGCAGGAAGCCCTCGGGCTCGGTGCGGATCCGGTCGCGCAGGGCGAGGGTCGCGGAGCTGAGGTGCTGCTCGGCGGTGGGCGCGGCGGGGCGCTCGTCGAGCCAGTAGCGCTCGCGCTGGAAGGCGTAGGTCGGCAGGTCGACGGTCGGTGCCGCGCCGATGATCCCGGCCCAGTCGACCGGCACACCGGCAACCCAGGCCTGGGCGAGGCCGGTGAGCAGGGTCTGCGGCTCGGGGTGGTCGCGGTGCTGGAGCGCCACGGCGAGTTCGGCCTCGTCGGGCCGGACCAGCGGGGTCAGGGTGGCGTCGGGACCGAGTTCGACGAACCGGGTGACGCCCTGCGCGCGGCAGGCGTTGATCGCGTCGTGGAAGCGGACCGTCGCGCCGACGTGCCCGATCCAGTAGTCCTCGGTCATCGGGGTGCCGGTGCGGCCGGTGACGGTGGAGACGATCGGGATGCGCGGCTCGGCGACGGTCAGGCCGTCGATCCGGCGGGCGAACTCGTCGAGCATGGGCAGGGTGAGCGGCGAGTGGGCGGCGTTCTGGACCCGGAGCCGGGTGGTGCGGCGGCCGAGGGCGCGGAAGTCGTCGGCGATCCGGGCCACCGACTCCTCGGCGCCGGAGAGCACGACCGAGGTCGGCCCGTTGATGACGCCGATGGAGACATCGGTGACGCCGTCGAGCGCGGCGAGCGTCTCCTCCTCGGTCGCCTCGACGGCGATCATGGCGCCGCCGGCCGGCAGGGCCTCCATCAGCTCGCCGCGGGCGGCGGCGAGCGCGGCCGCCTCGGGCAGCGAGAGGGCGCCGGAGACATGGGCGGCGACGATCTCGCCGAAGGAGTGGCCGACCAGCAGGTCCGGTTCGACGCCCCAGGAGGTGACCAGGCGGTAGAGGGCGACCTGGAAGGCGAACAGGGCGGGCTGCATGCAGCGCATGCCGTCCAGGGCCGGCCCGGCGTCGGCGCGCTCGCCGAACAGCACCTCGCGCAGCCCGAGGGCGGGGTCGAGGTGGGCGAGCACCTCGTCCAAGGCCGCGGCGAACACCGGGTAGGCGGCGTACAGTTCGCGCCCCATGCCGACCCGGTGGGCGCCGCCGCCGGCGAACAGGAAGGCCGTCCGCCCGGCCGGGGCGGCGAGGCCGCTGACGGCCTCCTCGTGGAGGCGCTCCAGGCGGGCGGTGAGGTCGGAGCGGTCCGTGCCGAGGACGACGGCGCGGTGCTCGAAGACGGAGCGGCCGGTGGCCAGCGAGCGGGCGATCCCGGCAGCGTCGGCCGCGGCCGCTCCGGCGTCGGCGCCCAGGTGGGCGAGCAGCTTGCCGGCCTGTGCCTCCAGCGCGCGGCCGGAGCGGGCGGACAGCACCCACGGCAGCGGGCCCCGCGCGTCGGTCGCCGCGGCGGCGGGCGTGGCGGTGTCGACCGGCGCGGCCCCGGCCGACGGGGCGGCGGCGTCCGCCGGGTGGCCGGAGTAGGGCCCCTCGGCCAGCACGACGTGGCAGTTGGTGCCGCCGATGCCGAACGAGCTGACACCGGCGACCAGCGGGACCTCCGGGTCCGGCCAGGCGTCGAGCTCGGTCTGCACCCGGAGGTTCAGCTCGTCGAGCGGGATCGCCGGGTTGGGGGTGCGGAAGTGCAGGCTGGCGGGCAGCCGGCGGTGGCGCAGCGCCAGTGCGGCCTTCAGCAGGCCGACGATGCCGGCCGCGGCCTCCAGGTGCCCGATGTTGGTCTTGACCGAGCCGACCCGCAGCGGCCGGCGGCCGTCGGCGCCGCGGCCGATCACGGCGGACACCGCGGCGGCCTCGACCGGGTCGCCCACGGGGGTTCCGGTGCCGTGGAGTTCGACGTACTGGACGGCCTCGGTGCCGATCCCGGCATTGGCGTAGGCCTGCCGCAGGACCTGCTGCTGGCCCGCGACATCGGGGTCGCTGAGCCGCTCCCCGCCGCCGTCGTTGTTGACGGCGCTGCCCCGGATCACGCAGTAGACGGGGTCGCCGTCGGCGACGGCCTGCGCGAGCGGCTTGAGCAGGACCACGCCGCCGCCCTCGCCGCGGACGAAGCCGTCGGCGCTCTCGTCGAACACGGCGCAGCGGCCCTTGGCGGAGAGGGCGCCGAGGCCGGCGGCGGCCCGCATGCCGTCCGGCGAGAGGATCAGGTTGACGCCACCGGCGAAGGCGAGGTCGGACTCGCCGCGGCGGATGCTCTCGCAGGCGAGGTGGACGGCGACCAGGGAGGAGGCCTGGGCCGCGTCGACGGAGAGGCTGGGGCCCTGGAGGCCGAGGGTCCAGGAGACCCGGTTGGCGACGACGGCCCGGTGCCGGCCGGTGAAGTCGTGCAGTTCGCCGTGGCCGGCCCGGTCGCTGCGGGCGGCGAGGGCGGCGTAGTCGTCGGAGGAGACGCCGACGAACACGCCGGTGCGCGAGCCGCGCAGCCGGTGGTCGGGCAGCCCGGCGTCCTCCATCGCCTCCCAGACCAGTTCCAGGGCGAGGCGCTGCTGCGGGTCCATGGCCGCGGCCTCGTCGGGCTCGACGCCGAAGAAGGCGGCGTCGAAGGTGCCGACCTCGTCGAGGAAGCCGCCGGTCCAGGACGCGCCGCCGGGGCCGCGCTGCTCCGGCCAGGGCGAGAGGGCGTCGGTGCCCTCCGTCAGGAGTTGCCAGAACGCGGCCGGACCCGATGCCGAGGGGACCCGACAGGAGGCTCCGATCACGGCGATGGCGGTGTCGTGGGTGCGGCCGATCGTCTGGTCACCGGACATGGAGGGCTTCATACCGGGAGTATCCGTTTCCGGACCGGACCGGGACTTCCGCCAGAGGAACGGCAGGAAGGCAGGGCTTCGGGGCAGGATCGGCGGCGCGAAACCAGGACTTTAGACCAAGGTGGGCGACCGGATTCCGGGCGCTGGGGCCGGCGCCGCCGTGTCCGCCGACCGTCGGACGTCCGGTCAGTCTGCCCACCGGGGGCCGGTGTTGAACGCGGACACGACAGCGGGGCGTCCGCACGGTGGTTCCGTGCGGACGCCCCGCTGTCGTGCGGTCGTCCTCCTCGCCGTCCGCGGCCGTCGTCTCACATGGCCGCGGCCGAGGCGATCAGCTGTGCCCGGGAGGCCATGTGGGCCTTCGCGAGAACGTTGGAGACGTGGAACTTGACGGTCTTTTCACTCAGGCCCAGCCGACGAGCGATCTCCTTGTTGGCCATGCCCCGCCGCACCAGCTGGAGCACCTCGGACTCGCGCGAAGTCAAGGGTGCGTGGGTGGGGACGACCGAGAGGGGGCGGGGTAGGGTGTCCCGCACGAACCGGAGGAGCAGGCCGCTGAGGCCGGGGGAGACGTAGCAGTCGCCGGTGGTGGCCCGGCGGACCGCTTCGACGAGGACCTCCTCGGGATCGTCGGAGTGCACGACGGCACGCACGTTGGCCTGCGTCAGACGGATCCAGTCGGCCGCGGTCTCGGCGTCCTCCACGACGACCACCAGGGCGGTGTCGAGGGCGGTCAGCTCGTGCAGGTGGTCGGTCTGGGTCCGGGCTTCGAGCACCACGACGTCCGGTTCGCGCACCGCCGTCGCCGTCAGCAGTCCGATGATGTCCGCGGCCTCGCCGACCACGGTCAGTGCGTCGTCCTGCTTCAGTGCCCCACGAATGCCCAGTCGCGCGTAGGGGTGTCTACTGCATACAAATACTCGTGTCTGGCTGCTGCCACTATCCAACTTTTCCGCTCTCCTGTTATGTGGGCACACAGGGGGGAGGGGCGGGGCCGGCCGGGCGTGAATGATCGGCACGCCGGGCTCGGCCCGCATTTCCGGGCAGCGCGAGATCGTGGTCGCGTTACCCGGTGAAATGGACAGTAAAAGACGCTCTCGAAATCGCCGGGAAATCCGTGGAAAGCCGCTTCGGGTGCGCGGCGCACCCGGGCCGGACCCGGCCGCCCGCGCGGGAGAATTCTGCGGGTGGCCGGATTCCGGACACGGTGCGGGGATGGAAAGGCGGATTGTCGAGACGCGGCGTGCTCGCCCCCGTGCAGTGCTGCGTCGGTCAGTCCGTCGAATTCCGGCGGGAGATCTCGATGGCGCCCACCGGACACAGTTGGGCGGCGCGCTCGACCGCCTCCTGGAGGTGCTCGGGCGGCTGGGAGATCCGCAGCAGCACCATGCCGTCCCGGTTGTCCTGGTCGAACACGTCGGGGACGGTCTCCACGCAGTTGCCGGACCCGCAGCACAGGTCCCGGTCGACGGTGATGTGCATGGTCACCACGTCACCGGCAGTTCGCCCAGCCCGAAGGTGACCGCCTCGTGGCGCTTCGGGACGTCCGCCAGGGTCGTCTGCGACCGGAGGTTGGGGAACTGCTTGGCCAGCTGGACCAGGGCGATCCGCAGCTCGGCCCGGGCCAGCGGCTGGCCGATGCACTGGTGCAGGCCGAAGCCGAACGCCATGTGCCGGTGGGCCTCGTTGCGCCGGGGGTCGAAGAACTCGGGGTCGTGGAAGACCGAGCCGTCCCGGTTGGCCATCGACAGCATCGCCACGACGCTCTCGCCGGCCTTGATCTCCCGGTCGCCGATGACGGCGTCCTCCAGGGCGAGCCTGGGGAGACCGGTCCGGACGACGGTGCAGTACCGGAGCAGTTCCTCGACGAGGTTGGGCGCCAGGCCCGGGTCCTCGCGCAGGGCGTCCAGGTGCTCGGGGTGCTCCAGCAGCGCCAGCGCCGACATCCCGATCATGTTCGCGGTGGTCTCGTGGCCCGCCACCAGCAGCAGCATGGCCATGCTCAGGAGCTCCTCCTCCTTGAGCTCCCCCGGGATCACGCGCTCGGCCACCAGTCGGCTGAGGAGGTCCTCGCCGGGGTGGGTCCGCTTGTGCGCGATCAGGTCGCCCAGCAGGCCGTTCAGGGCGCCCATGGCGGCGCCGACCTCGGCCGGACCGGAGTTCCGGTCCATGATCGCGCGGCTGTGGTGCTGGAAGAAGTCGTGGTCCGAGTAGGGCACGCCGAGCAGATGGCAGATCGTCATCGATGGCACCGGCAGCGCGAACTCGTTCATCAGGTCGGCCGGCGGGCCGATCTCGCGCATGCGGCCGAGGGCCTCGTTGACGGTCTCCTCGATCAGCGGCTCGATCCGCCGGATGTTCTTGATCATGAACTCGGCGGTCAGCATCCGCCGGAAGCGGCTGTGGGCGTCGCCGTCCATGAAGATGAACAGCCCGGACGCACCCTCGCGGGTCGGCGGGATCGGGTTCAGGACCGGGAACCCGGGGCGGTACTGGTCGGAGCTGAAGCCCGGGTGGCGCAGCAGCTGCCGCACGTCCTCGTGCTTGGTGATCAGCCAGGCCCAGCCGCCGAAGGGGAGTCTGATTCTGCCGGTCGACTCGTCGAGGTGCTTCAGGTCGTGATCTCTGACCGGAATGAACGGGTCGTGGTCCGACCCGATGAACGGGAACGCCGGAAAGGCGGCCACATCAACGCTTGCTACTTCCCCCACTTTTACCCCCGTGGATGGAACTCGACATTGAGCCATCACCCTAACAGGTCGTCATCGGACGGATCTTCGATAGTGATCCACCTCACATGCTCATGACGATTGGCTCGGGGAAAGTCCTTGGTTCGCCGAGGAAGCTCCTCCGGGAAGCGGTGGGAGTCGTTCCGTTCGTGTCGTTCGGAGGGGGGTGCTGGAT
>NZ_JZWY01000578.1:0-16911 GCF_000966955.1 Streptomyces sp. NRRL S-495 | reverse complement strand
AGGGGGTGCTGGATTTTCATTGCGGCGATATTGCAAAACGGAATGCCGAGATTCCCGGTGCCGCCGCGGGGGGAACGGGGAGCCGGGGTTCGGGGGGTGTGAACGAGTTGTCCCGCGCAGGGGCCAAGGGGGCCGGCGCGGGTGGTGCGGGGGCGCGAGTGGCGCAGGGGTCGCCGCGCATGCCGGGGGCGTCATGCGCGGCGACCCCTGGTTCGGGGGCCTGCTCCCGCGGCCGGATCCGGCGGCGGGGTCGGGCAGGGGTCGTCCGGGGGTCGGACGACGGGGTCAGGCGACGGCGGGGAAGGTGAACCGGACGGCGGTCAGCCGCTCCGACAGCTCCCACAGGCGCTTGCCGGTCTCGGCGTCGGCGGCGGACGGGGCCAGCTGGACCACCTTCGGGGCGCCGCGCAGCTCGGCCATCCCGCTCGGTCCGATGAACTGCCCGGCCTCGACGTCCGGGGCGGTGGCGGCGAACAGCTGGGGCAGCGCGCCCTGGTCCGGGGCCTGGGCGAGCGGGGTCAGGATGCGGCCGAAGAGCACCTTCACCATGCCGACCGGGGAACTGGTCTGGAGGTTGGTGGCGGTGTAGCCGGGGTGCGCGAGCAGGCTGCGGACCGGGCTGCCGGCCGCGGTGAGGCGCTGGTGCAACTCCCAGCCGAACGCGGCGTTGGCGAACTTGGACTGGTTGTAGTAGCCCATCGGCGAGTACTTGCGCTCGCCGGAGAGGTCGTCGAAGAAGACCTTCCCCTGCCGGTGGTTGGTCGAGCTCACCGTGACCACCCGGGGGTCCTTGCCCTCGGCCAGCAGGTCGAGCAGCAGCCCGGTGAGGGCGAAGTGGCCGAGGTGGTTGGCGGCGAACTGGATCTCGTGACCCTGCGCGTTCAGCGTCCGCGGCGGCGCCATCACGCCCGCGTTGTTGACGAGGACGTCCGGGCGGGTCCCGTCGACGCGCAGCCGTTCGGCGAAGGAGCGGACCGAGTCGAGGTCGGCCAGGTCGAGGCGGCGCACCTCCAGGCGGGCGCCCGGCTGCGCGGCCGTGATCTCCGCGGCGGCCCGTCGGCCCTTGACCTCGTCGCGCACGGCGAGGATCACCTGGCCGCCCTTGCGGGCGATCGCCCGGGTGGTCGCCAGGCCGAGGCCGCTGTTCGCCCCGGTGACGACGAACACCCGCCCTGTCTGGTCCGGAATCAGATCGGCGGTCCAGCCCTGCTGCTTCGTCATGCGTCACACGTTGCCCTACCTGTCACCGAGTGTCAAGCGCGCCCTTAGGGGTCAAAGACGGCGCGGCGTGTAACATGAGGGGGTGACTACCCGCCCTGAAGCGAGCCTGGCCCAGCGCAAGCGTCAGCTGGTCTCCGACGAGCTGTCCCAGGCCGCGCTGAACCTCCTGGCGCAGAAGGGGTTCGACGCGGTCACGGTCGACGAGATCGCGGCCGCCGCCGGCATGTCCAAGCGCACCTTCTTCCGCTACTTCGCGTCCAAGGAGGACGTGGTCGTCCAGTTCCTCGGGGAGATGGGCGTCGGTATGCGGGCCGAGCTCGCCGGCAGGCCGGCCGAGGAGTCGCCGTCAGTGGCACTGCGGCACACCGTCTGGGTCTCCATCGACGCCTGCGCCGGCCATGCCGAGCAGGCGCTGCGGGTGGTGCAGCTGATCCTGGGTACGCCGGCGCTGCACGCCCGCTTCCTGGAGCGCCAGGCGCAGTGGCGCGACGAGCTGGCAGCCGAGCTGGCCGACCGGCTGGGCCTGGGCTCCGCGACCGGCCTCCACCCCCGGCTCGCTGCGGGGATGGCGCTGACCGCGTTCGACGTCGTCCTGCAGCTGTGGAGCGCCAGCGACGGCGCCGAGGACCCGGCCGAACTGACCGACCGCGCCTTCGCCACCATCGCCCCCGCCCTGGATGCCCTGCCGGGCTAGGGCTGGGCCCGGGCCGGGAGCGCCGGAACGACGGCGCGCCGGAGCGCTCCGAGGCGCATTCCCGGAACGCGTGCCGGTACGCCGAACGGCTCCGGGCGATCGCGCCGAGGGGCGGGGTGGGGCGGCCTGGTACCGCCCCTGGGTCGGCATGGGGCGCTCGCCGAGCGGGTCGAAGAAGGTGGCCGCGTAGGGGTGGGCGCGGGGGCCGAGACCGTTTCGGTCGGCGTGCAGAATCTGATCGATCGTCAAGTGCGCTGTCCCGGTGGCGTTTTCCTGGGCGGTCCGGCGATCGCTCGGCGGCGCAGTGAAGCTGGTCGCCGATGTACCCGGTGCCGGGGGTGCCGTACTCGCGCGGCCCGGGCGCGGTGGAGGTCCGGATCGGCTCGCCCGCGGTGCAGCCGGCGGCGCCGGTCCGGGTGAACGTGCGAAGGCCGGCGGTGCAGTCGGTGATCGCGCGGTCGAAGGCCCCGACGACAGTGCCGGACGGCGGTGCGGGAGTTCGGAATTCCCGCACCGCATTGGTTCCCCCCGGGCCGAGGGTGCGTGTCGGGCGAACTGCGAGCACGGCCGCCGGGAGCCGTTTGCCACCCCTGTTCGGGGCCGGCCGGGCCCCGCCCCAGGGGCGAAAGAGTTCCTTGACATGGCACGACAAGATCCGTATCGTCCCAGGTGGGAGGGGGCGCCGGGGTGTCGATGGAAATTCTCCAGTACTGACCGGCGGAATATGTGAGCAATCGGTGGTGATCTGGTTTCCCCGCCGGCCGGCCCGGAATGGCCGGGCCCGACCGCCGCGCGGACGGCGGGGGCGACGGGGGTCGTCGTGGTTCGACGGCAGGCCAGGTAGGGGCGTTGGGGCGGCTGACGGCCGGGTGGTTCGCGGTACTGCCGCAGCCCTCGTGCGGGTCGGGTCCGGCCCCGTCGAGGGGGATTCCGGCAGGCACTGTCGGAGTGTGTGAAGGATTCCCCCGTGTGTCGTCCGCGGAATCTCGGAAGTTCTGTTCGACCCCCTTTGTCAAGGCTTTTCGACAGAGCTTTTCCATTGACCCGGAGCGGTTTCTCCGGGTGCAATCCTGCAATGCGCGAGTTGGTTTCTTCATGAGTCATTTTGTGGCGAAGCTCTATGCCGGCAAATCGGTAGTCATCACCGGTGGGGCTTCGGGTATCGGGTATGCGATGGCGCGGGAATTCGGCCTGCACGGCGCCGGTGTCGTGCTGGCCTCGCGCAGCGGGGACCGCCTGGACGCGGCCGCCCGGCGCCTGCGCGCCCTGGGTGTGCGGTGCGAGACGGCGGTCTGCGACGTCCGCAACGAGGACGAGGTCGCGCGCGCGGTCGAGCTGACCCTGGACCACTTCGGCGCGGTGGACGTGCTGGTGAACAATGCCGCCGCCAACTTCTGGTCACCGGCGGAGACCATGTCCGCCCGTTCGTTCCGGACCGTCGTCGACATCGATCTGCTGGGCACCTTCCACTGCACCCGGGCCGTCGTGCCGCACATGATCGAGCAGCAGAGCGGCGTGGTCCTCAATATCGTGGTCACCGACCCGCACCGGGGCTTCCCCTACTTCGCGCACGCGGCCGCCGCGAAGGCCGGTGTGCTGGGGCTCACCACGACCTGGGCGCGGGAGTGGGGGCGGCACGGGATCCGGGTCAACGCCATCGCCCCGGGGCCGACCCCGTCCGAGGGCGCCCTCAGCGGCATGGCGGTCGGCCGGCCCGACCTGCCGCCCTCCTTCGAGCGGCACGCCCAGCGGGTGCCGCTCGGCCGACTGGCCCGGCCCGAGGACACGGCCGCCGCGGCGCTGTTCCTGTGCAGCGACGCCGCCGCCTACATCACCGGGGTCAACCTCGCCGTCGACGGCGGGGTGTCGCTGCCCGTCCCGACCAGTGAACTCCCCTACGGGACAGGCGTTCCCGCGGACGGCGCGCCGACGGAGGCACCTGCCGGGAGCGGCTGAGCTCCCGCCCCGCGCGCTCCGCTCCCCACCCTTCGCTCCCCGTGCTCCGCCCTTTCACCCGTCACCTTCACCTTCACCTTCACCTTCGCCGTTCGCCTTTCGCGCCCGGACCGCCGACCGCCGACCACCCCGGTGGTCCGTCACCGTCACCGTGCGCCGCCGGACCCCCGGCGGCCGGCGCCCGCGATCCGAACCCCCGTCTTATCGATCGGGTGCCGCTCCCCGGTGCCCGGACAGGAGGACCCTCCATGACCCACGAGGACGACCGCATCGCGGTGATCGGCGTCGCCGGCCGCTTCCCGGGTGCTCCCGACGTGGAGACCTACTGGTCCAACGTACTGAGCGGCCGGGTGAGCGTCAGCGACCTGTCCGACGACACCCTCCGCGCGGCGGGCGTCCCGGAGTCCGCCGTCGCGGACCCCCACTACGTCAAGCGCGCCCCGCTGCTCGACCGGGTGGCGGACTTCGACGCCGGCCTGTTCGGGTTCAGCCCCCGCGAGGCCGAACTGCGGGACCCGCAGCAGCGGGTGTTCCTGGAGGTGGCGTACTCGGCGCTGGAGGACGCCGGGGTCGACCTGCGCGGCGGCGACTCGATCGGCGTCTTCGGCGGCGGCGCCACCAACCGGTACGCGGAGCTGAACGTCCGGCGCAACGCCAGGGCCACCCGCACCTACGGCGAGATCGGCATCCAGGCCGGCAACCACAACGACTACATCGCGACCATCGTCTCCTACAAGCTCGACCTGCGCGGCCCGGCCCTGACCGTCGCCACCGCCTGCTCGACCTCGCTGGTGGCGATCCACCTGGCCTGCCAGGCGCTGCGCAACGGCGACTGCGACGTCGCGGTGGCCGGCGGCGTCCAGCTGGAGCTCCCGCACGGCGGCGGCTACCGCTGGGTGCAGGGCGGGATCTTCTCCCGGGACGGCGTCTGCCGGCCGTTCGACAGCGCGGCGGACGGGACGATCTTCGGCGACGGCGCCGGGGCGGTCGTGCTCAAGCCGCTCGCGGACGCGCTGCGCGACGACGACCGGATCCTCGCGGTGGTCCGCGGTTCGGCGATCAACAACGACGGCAGCCGCAAGGCCGGGTTCGCCGCGCCCAGTGTCGACGGCCAGTTCGGCGCCGTCCACGAGGCGCTGGCGGTGTCCGGGGTGGAGGTCTCCGAGGTCGGGTACCTGGAGGCCCACGGCACCGGCACCGCGCTGGGCGACCCGCTGGAGGTCGAGGCGCTCACCCGGGCCTACCGGCGGTTCACCGACCGGACCGGCTTCTGCCGGCTCTCCTCGGTCAAGGGCAACGTCGGCCACCTCGGCCCCGCCTCGGGCATCGCCGGGTTCATCAAGGCCGTGCTCGCGGTCGACCGCGGCATCATGCCCGGGACGGCCAACTTCACCGCGCCGAACGAGCTGATCGACCTTTCCGCCTCGCCGTTCACGCTGAGCGCGCGCACCGAGCCCTGGGCGCCCGGGCCGCGGATCGCCGGCGTCAGCTCCTTCGGCATCGGCGGTACCAACGCCCACGTCGTCATCGAGCAGGCCCCGCAGCGGGTCCGCGGCCGGGACGAGGCGCCGGGCGCCGTGGTGCTGCCGCTCGCCGCCGCCTCCGCGGCCTCGGTGCGGGCCATGGCGGAGCGCCTGGCCGACCACCTGGCCGGGACCGGCTCCGCGCTGCCGGACGTCGCCAGGGCGCTGCACCGCCGCCCGCTGGACCACCCGCACCGGCTGGTGGTGACGGGCGACGACGCGGACACCCTCGCCGAGGCCCTGAGCGAACTGGCCCGCCGGGGCTCCGAGCCGGTCGGCGAGGCGCCGGACGTGGTGTTCGTGCTGCCCGGCGAGGGCGCCCAGCACCCGGCCATGGCGAGCGGACTCCACGCCGGGGAGCCGGTGTTCCGGGAGGCCTTCGACCACTGCCTGGAGCTGTTCGGCCCGGTGCTCGACAAGGAGCTGCGGGAACTGCTGCTGCACGGCGGCCCGCAGGCGGCCGAGCGGCTCGGGGAGTCCCGGTACGCCCAGCCCGCGCTGTTCGCGGTGCAGTGGGCGCTCGGGCGGCTCTGGGAGTCCTGGGGTGTCACCCCCGACGCCGTGCTCGGCCACGGGGTCGGCGAGGTCGCCGCGGCCGCCCTGGCCGGGGTCCTCGACCTCGCCGACGCCGCCCGGCTGGTGGTCCGCCGCGCCGAGCTGGTCGCCGCCTCGCCGGCCGGAGGGCTGCTGGGTGTGCCGCTGCCGCAGGCCGAGGCGGCCGCCCTGGCCGAGGAGCACGGGGTCTGGGTGGCCGCCGAGGACGGCCCGCGGGCCTGTGTACTGGCCGGACCGGCCGAGGCCCTGGCCGAGGTCCGTGCCCTGCTGGAGGCCCAGGGCCGCCGGGTCGGCGTGCCGGCCGCGGACCGCGCCTGCCACACCCCGCTGATGGCCGCCGCGGCGGAGGAACTCAGCGCCCTGGCCGGGGAGTCGGACCCGCGCCCGCCGGTGGTGCGCTGGTTCTCCGGTCTAACCGGTGCCGCCGTCACCGACGCGCAGGCGGTCGACCCGGCGCACTGGGGCCGCCAGCTCTCCGGACGGGTGCGGTTCCGGGAGGCGGTCGAGGCGGCGGGCGCCGACCGGGCCTGTGCGTTCGTCGAGCTCGGGCCCGGGCAGTCGCTCGCGCCGGCGATCCGGCGGGCCGCGGCCAGGGCCCCGCAGGACTGGTCCGTCGCGGTCTCGCTCCCCTCCCAGGCCACTGCCGACGCCTCGGCGGTCCTCTGCGCCGCCGCGACCGGGCTGTGGCAGCAGGGCGTCCCCGTCCGCTGGCGGGCCGTCTCCGGGCAGCACCCGCGGATCCCCGCCGCCGTGCCCGGCTACGTCTTCGACCGGTCGTCGTTCTGGATCGACCCGGACCCGGTGGAGCCCGTCGCGGCCCCGGGCACGGACACCGCCGCGGCCGGTCCGGCGCGGTCCGCGGCGGGCACGGACGCCGAGGCGCCCGTGGACGACCGCATCACCGTCCCCGGCTGGCGCGAGCGGCCGCTCGACGGGAGCGCCGACGCGTCGGTGGACACCGCCGGCCGGCACTGGCTGCTGCTCGGCGACACCGAGGAGCGCTGCGCCGGCTTCGCGGAGCGGCTCCGCGGTGACGCCGCGACGGTGACCTCGGTCGTGGTCGGAGCCGCCGACAGCGAGCGGGCACTGGCCCGGGTGGCCGAGGAACTCCGCGCCCACGAGGGCCCGTTGGAGATCGTCCAGCTGTGCCTCCTGGGCGGTCGCCCGGACGGTCTCGACGACGGGGCCGCGGCCGAGCACTGGCTGGACCGGGGCTACCGGGCGCTGCTGGACACCGTCCGGGAGCTCGCCCGGAGCGGTCGGCCGGGCCGTCCGGTCCGGCTCACCGTGCTCGGCGACCGGATCCGGGACGTCTCCGGCACCGAGGCCGTCGAGCCGGCCAAGGCCGCCGCCGTCCCGCTGCTGCAGATCGCCGCCCAGGAGTCAGAGCGGCTGCGCACCCGGGTGATCGACGCCGGGCCCGGGACGGCGGACGGCGGTGACGGGCCGTCGGCCCGCACCCTGCGCGCGGTGCTGGCCGAGGACCGCGGCGCCCGCTGGGAGCAGCTGGCCGTGCGCGGGACCAGGGTGTGGACGCCCGACTACCGCCCGGTGGAACCCGCCACGCTGGCGGCCGAGCCGGAGGTGGCCGACGGCGACGTCTGGCTGGTGACCGGCGGCCTGGGTGCCCTGGGCCTGATCGCCGCCGAACGGCTGGCCGCACTGGGCCGGGTCCGGCTCGCGCTGCTGGGCCGTCGCGGCCTGCCGGCCCGGGAGCACTGGCACTCCGGCGCCGGTCTGACCGCCGACCAGCTGGCCGCCGTGGCGGCGATCACCCGGATCGAGGCGACCGGTGCGACCGTGCTGCCGCTGGCCGGGGACGTCGCCGACCGGGACGCCCTGGCGGCCGCGGTCGCCCGGGCCAGGGCCGAACTCGGGCCGGTCCGCGGGGTGGTGCACGCGGCCGGGGTGACCGGCGGCGGCATGATCGCGGTCAAGGACCGCGCGACCTCGGAGCGGGTGCTCGCCCCGAAGGTGCGCGGCACCCTGCTGCTCGACGAACTCCTGGGCGACGAGCCCGAGTTCTTCATGCTGTTCTCCTCGGTCGCGGCGCTCAGCGGCCAGTTCGGCCTGGCCGACTACGGCGCGGCCAACGCCTTCCTGGACTCCTTCGCGCACGACCGCGCCCGGCGCCGGCCCGGGCGCACCGTCTCGGTGAACTGGCCCTCCTGGGACGGCGCCGGGATGGCCGCCGACAGCTCGGCCCAGGCCTCGCGCCACGACCCCCGGTGGCGCTCGGACGCGGGCGTCGGGATCACCGCGCGTCCGGACGGCCCCGAGGGCGCCTTCGAGGTCGTGCTGACGCCCGAGGCCTGGCTGCTCGACGAGCACCGGCTGAACGGCGTGCCGATGCTGCCCGGCACCGGCTACCTGGAGCTGGTGCTGCGCGCCGCCCGCACCCTCCACCCCGGGCCGCTGCGGCTCTCCGACGTCACGTTCACCGCGCCGCTGCCGGTCGACGGTCCGGTCCGGCTCGCGCTGACCCTGGAGCCGGACGGCGCCGGACGGCGGTTCAGGGTCACCTCGGAGCACGGCGGCAGGACCGTGCAGCACGCCGGCGGCACCGTCACCCCGGTGGCGGAGGAGATGCCGGTGCACGACCTCGGCCGGCTGCGCGCCGAGCACCCCGAGCCCCGGCCGCTGCCGGAGTACAACGACGGCTCCGGGCTGATGACGGTCGGCCCGCGCTGGCACAACCTGCGGCGGATCGCCGCGGGCGGGGAGACCGTCCTGGCCGAACTGTCGCTGCCGGTCGCGCACGCCGCGGACGTCGCGACGGAGCAGCTGCACGCGGCCCTGCTGGACTGCGCCACCTCCTTCGCGCTGCCGCTGCCGGAGGGCGTCAACGCGCTGCCCTTCGCGTACCGGGAGATCGTCGTCCGGGAGGCGCTGCCGGCGACCGTCACGGCACTGGTCACCCCGCACGCCGACGCTGCCCGCGGCACGCTGGTCCGGGACCTCGCGCTGCTGGACGAGGCCGGGCGCGAGGTGGTAACCGTGCGCGGGTTCACGCTGCGGGTGATCGACCGGGCGATGGCGGCCCAGGCCGTCGAGCGGCTGCGCCGGACCGGCGGGGACGCCGGCGGCGAGGCCGCCGCGGGTACCCCGGGCACGCCTTCCGCCGTGCCCGTCCTGCCCGCCGTCCCGGCCGACCCGGAGCGGGCCGGGGTCGAGGACTCCGTACTCGACCCGGTCCTGGGCGCCCGGCTGTTCACCGGGCTGCTGGCCCGGGACCTCGGCCCGCAGGTGGTGATCGCCCCCGAGGGGCTGCGCCGCAAGCTCGACCGCGTCCGCGCGTTCACCCAGGCTTCCCTGCGGGGCGGCCGGGAGGCGGCGGTGGCGGAACCGCTCGTCGAGGCCGTGGCGGTACCGGCGGCTGTTGGGGCTGTGGTGCCGGTCGGTGGTCCGGTGGCCGAGTTGTGGGCGGAGGTGCTGGGTGCCGCGGGTGGTCCGGAGGTGGACTTCTTCGACGCCGGTGGTGACAGTCTGGCGGCCATTCAGCTGGTGGACCGGATCCGGGACGAGTTGGGGGTCGAGCTGCCGATCTCGGCGATGTTCGACCATCCGACCCTCGGCGAGCTCCAGCGCGTCGTGGCGGAGGCGCTTCCCGGGGCGGCGGTGACGCCGGCAGCGGTACCGGCGGCCGTGGCGGCGGTCGGGGCCGTGGTGCCGGTCGGTGGTCCGGTGGCTGAGTTGTGGGCGGAGGTGCTGGGTGCCGCGGGTGGTCCGGAGGAGGATTTCTTCGACGCCGGTGGTGACAGTCTGGCGGCGATCCAGTTGGTGGACCGGATCCGGGACGAGTTGGGGGTCGAGCTGCCGATCTCGGCGATGTTCGACCACCCGACCCTCGGCGAGCTCCAGCGCACCGTGGCGGAGGCCCTCCATGGCTGAGCGACCCGCGCGCCCCGGCCGGGCGGCCCACCACATCCCGCTGGACACCGGCGCGTTCGCGCTCTGGGACCAGTTCGTCGTCCGCACCGCCGGCATGCCGGCGGAGTGGGTCGACCGGCTCGCGACCGACCCCGCGCCGCCGACGGCGGACGAGCGGCCGGACGCGTACGCCGCCCGCTTCGAGCAGGCGGCGCGGAGCTCGGCCGAGGCCCTCCTGGAGGTGGCCCGGGAGCCGCTCTTCCGGGAGGCCGTGGCCTGGCAGAACCCGAAGCTGGTGGTCACCCACCTCGACGGCTTCGCGGCCCGCCCGCTGCCCGAGCGGCGCAACAACCGGGTCCGGGAGAAGGAGACCGTCCTCACCCGCTACGTGCAGCGCTACTGCACCAAGAACGACACCATCGGCTTCTTCGGGCCGGTCGCCTGGGGCACCGTCGACGACGGCGACGGGATGCGGGTGGACACGGGGGCCGGGCTGCTGTCCGCGCGCTCCGTCTACTTCGAGGTGTGGGCCGTGGACGCGGTCGCGGACGCGCTGCTGGAGCGGCACGGCCTGCGCCCGTGGGTCGCGCCGCGCCGCAACCCCTCGGTGGAGCTGCGCGGCGGGGTGGCGGTGGCGCCCTACCGCGCGCCGATCACCCTCGACGAGCTGTCCGCCGTGCTGCTCGCCGCCGCCAACGGCACCCGCTCCGCCCGGGAACTGGCCGAGGAGGCGAGCTGGCTCGGTCTGCTCGACCCCGCGGACGAGCAGGCCGTCCCGGAGCGGCTGGCCGCGCTCGAACGCCGCGGCCTGCTGCGCTGGGACCTGACCGTGCCGCTCGGTTCCCGGCCGGAGCAGGACCTGCGCGCGCGGCTGCTGGCCTGCGCGCAGGACGGACCGGTCCGGGCCGCGCTCGCCGAGCTGGACCGGCTGATCGCGGCCCGCGACCGGGTGGCCGCGGCGGCCGGGGACCCGGACGCGGTGGTGGCGGCGGTCGCCGCGCTGCACCGGGAGTTCGAGGAGGTCACCGGGGCCGGCGCCTACCGCAGGGACGGCGAGTTCGGGGCGGGCCGGACGGTGGTGTACGAGGACACCGTCCGGGACGTGGAGCTGAGGCTCGGCCGGTCGGCCGTGGCCGCCTTCGGCCCCGCCCTCGCACTGGTCCTGGAGTCCGCGCGCTGGCTGACCCACGAGGTCGCCCGGGAGTACCTGCGGATCGCCGACGAGCTGTACGACGGGCTGGTCGCGCGCGACCCGGACGGCCCCGTCCGGCTGAGCTCGCTCACCCTGCTGCTCGGCCCGCACCTGGTGGGCGCGGAGGCCGTCGTCCCGGCCCAGGTGTCGTCCCGGCTGCGGGAGCGGTGGTGGGCGCTGCTCGCCGACGCGGTGGAGCGGGCCGACGGGCCGGTCACCCTGGACTCGGCGGAGCTGCGCGCGGCCGTGCGCGAGACCTTCGACTGTCCGCGGGCCGGCTGGACGGCGGCCCGCTACCACAGCCCCGACCTGATGGTCAGCGCGGCGGACCCGGCCGATGTCGCGTCCGGCGACGCGCTGTTCGTGCTCGGCGAGCTGCACGCCGCCGTCAACACCACCGAGAACCGGGTGTTCTGCGCCCAGCACCCCGACCCGGCCCAGCTGCTGGAACGGGTCGAGCGGGACGGCATCGGGCACCGCGTGGTGCCGATGCTGCCCAAGGAGTGGCGGGCCGTCACCTCCCGCACCTTCCCGCCGCTCGCCCTGCTGTCGCCCACGTACACCTACTGGTCGATCGGCAATGACCCGGGCGGTGCGCCCACCACCGCGGTGCTGCCCGCCGCCGGGCTGACGATCACCCGCGAGGACGGCGTGCTGTGGGTGGGCGACGCCGGGGGCGGCTTCCGGGCCGAGCTGCTGGAGGTGCTCGGCGAGCTGCTCTCCATGGTCACCGTGAACGCCTTCGGGATGGTCCCCGACCTGCCGCACGTCCCCCGGATCACGATCGACGGCCTGGTGGTGGTGCGGGAGACCTGGCGGGTGCCGGCCGACGGCCTCGGCCTGGGCGCCTCGCCGGACGAGGCTGCGGACCACCGGGCGTTCGGGCTGCTGGCCGAGCGGCTGGGCCTGCCCCGGCGGACCTTCGTCCGGGTCACCGGGGAGCGCAAGCCGGTGTACGTCGACGCGCGGAACCCGCTGCTGGTCCGTTCGCTGCTGCGGATGGTCCGCAAGGCGGCCAAGGAGGGCCCGGCCGAACTCGTGATCAGCGAGATGCTGCCGGACCCCGACGGGCTGTGGCTGTCCCGGCCCGGCATCGGGCGGTACACGACGGAGTTCCGCTTCGTCGCCGTCGACCACCACGGCCTGGAGCCCGGCGGCGGCGAGGACCGCGACGGCTCGGGCCACGTCGGCGAGGGCCACGTCGGCGAGGACCACGTCGGCGAGGACCGGGACGGCGTCGACCGCCGAGGAAGCGAGTAGCGAGGCAGTGAGCAGCGAGGAAGTGAGCCGCGTGGCCGAACCGCAGACCCCCACCACTCTCACGGACCTGGTCGAGGACCAGGTCCGCCGCACCCCGGACGCCGTGGCGGTCGAGGACGGCCGGGAGGCCCTCGACTACCGGGGGCTCTGGGAGCTGGCCGGCGCGATCGCCGGCGAGTTGGTGGCCCGCGGCGTCCGGCCGGGCGAGGTGGTCGCGGTGCTGATGCCGCGCGGAGCCGTCCTGGTGGCGGCCGTCCTCGGCGTGCTCAGGGCCGGGGGCGCCTATCTGGCGGTCGACCCCGACCAGCCCGCCGAGCGGCTGCGCGGCATGCTCGCCGATGCCGGGGTGCGGCAGGTGGTGGTCTCCGGGCCCCCGCCGGCCGGCGCGCTCCCGGAGGGCACCGGGCTGACGGACCTCGGGCACCGGCGGCCCGGCGCGGCGCCCTCGGCCGTCGGTCCCGACCGGCCGCTGCCCGAGGTCGGCCCGGGGCACGCGGCCTACGCGGTCTTCACCTCCGGCTCCACCGGCCGCCCCAAGGGCGTGCTGAACGAGCACGGGGCGATCGCCCGGAAGGTCGGCTGGCTGGCCCGGACGGTCCCGCTCGGACCGGACGACACCGTGCTGCACAAGACCGCCTACGCCTTCGACTACTCGGTCTGCGAACTCTTCTGGCCCCTGGTGTGCGGCGCCCGGCTGCTGGTGGTGCCCTCCGGGGCGCACGGCGACCCGGTCCGACTGGTCGGGATGATGCGGGAACACCGGGTCACGGTCGCCCAGTTCGTGCCCTCGATGCTCGAAGTCCTGATGGAGGACCGGCGCTTCGCCCGGCTCGACGCCCTGCGGGTCCTGGTGGTCGGCGGGGAGGCCCTGCCGGAGCCGCTGCTGCGCCGGCTGCGCGAGCACAGCACCGCGACCGTGGTCAATCCCTACGGTCCGGCCGAGTGCTCGGTCTTCGCCACCTGCTGGGTCTCCCGGGCCGGGGACGGCCGGCCGGTCACCATCGGCCCCGCGGTGGCCGGCTCGCGGCTGTCCGTCCGGGACGGTGACGGCCACGAGGTCGCGCCGGGCGAGGACGGCGAGCTCTGGATCGGCGGCCCCGGGGTGGGCCGCGGCTACCTCGGGCGGCCCGAGCTGACCGCCAGGGCCTTCCTGCCCGACCCGGACGCCCCGGGCGGCCGGCTGTACCGCACCGGCGACCTGGTCCGGCTGCGCCCGGACGGCGAGTACGACTACGTCGGCCGGATCGACGACCAGGTGAAGATCCACGGCCAGCGGATCGAGCCCGGCGAGGTCCGCCGGCTGCTGATGGCCGCCACCGGTGCGAGCCGGGCGGCCGTGCTGCCGTTCCTGGACCCGCTGGGCGACCGGGCGCTGGCGGCCTTCCTGGTGCCGGGGGAGCGGCCCCGCCCGGCCCCGGCCGAACTGCGGGCCCTGCTCGCGGCCCGGCTGCCGGCCGCGATGATCCCGAGCGCGATCGAGTGGCTGGACGCGCTGCCGGTCGCCGCCACCGGCAAGCTCGACCGGGCGGCGCTGCTGGCGCTGGTCACCGCGCGGCCGGACGGCGCGGCCGGGCCGGCGACCGGCCGGGACCCCGGCGAGAACCCCGGCCGGGACGCCCCGCCGGACCCGGGCCGGGACGTCGGGACCGCGCTCGCCGCCCTGTGGGGCGAGCTGTTCGGGCGGACCGACATCGGCCCGGACGACGACTTCTTCGCCCTCGGCGGGCATTCGCTGCTCGCCGCCCGGCTGCTGGTCCGGCTGCGGGAGCGCTTCGGAGTGGTCCTGGAGATCCGCGAACTGCTCGCCGGGCCCACCGTCCGGGAGCTGGCCGCCCGGGTCCGCGCCGCCGCCCCGGTCGGGCCGGACGCCCCGGTCGGGCCGGGCCTCCCGCCCGGTCAGGACGTCCCGCTCGCCCCGGCCCAGCGCCGGATGTGGCTCCTGGAACAGCTGGAGCCCGGGCAGAGCGCCTACAACGTGGTCGACGTCTGGGAGCTCGAAGGCCCCGTCGACGAAACCGCGCTCGCCCACGCCGTCCGGGACCTGCTGGAGCGTCATGACGCCCTGCGCACCACCTTCCGCACGGTGGACGGCCGCCCGGTGCAGCACCGGCACGCCGCGCCCGCGAACGGCCTGGAGGTCCTGCCCCGGCCGCTGACCCCCGCCGCGGCCGAGCACCACCTCGCCCGGCTGGCCCGCACCCGCTTCGACCTGGGCACCGGGCCGCTCACCCGCTGGGCGCTGCTGCCGACCACCGACGGGCGCCGACTGCTCGCCCTGGTGGCCCACCACATGGTCCTGGACGGCTGGTCCGTCGAGGTGCTCTGGGACGAGCTGTCGGAGTGCTACCGGGCCCGCGCCGCCGGCCTGACCCCGGCGCTGCCCCCGGCGCCCTCCTACGCGGCGCACAGCGCCGAGGCCGCCGGGCAGGCGCCGCCCGCCGAACAGCTCGCCCACTGGACCGGGCGGTTGCGCGACCTGCCGGCCGCGCCGGACCTGCCGGTGCGGGCCGCCACCGGCCGGCCCGCGCCGGTCCGGGTGCGGCACGAGCTGCCCGAGGAGCTGGCGCGCAGGCTCGACACGGCCGCCCGTGAGCTGCGCTGCGCCCCGGCGGCCGTCCTGCTGGGCTGCTTCGCCACCGTGCTCGGCGCCTGGAGCGACCGCACCGACCTGGTGCTGGGCGCTCCGCTCAGCGGCCGGACCACCGCCGCCACGGGCGACACGGTCGGCTTCTTCAACGCGACCGTGGCCCTGCGGCTGGAGCTCGCCGAGGCGCTGCCGGAGACCGTCCGGCGGGCCCAGCGCGCGCTGACGGAGGCCCAGATGAACCAGGACGTGCCGTACGAGGAGGTCGTGGCCGCCGTCAGGGCGGGCAGCGGCGGCGGCCCGGCCCCGCTGTTCTCGGTCTGGTTCAACGCGCTGAGCTTCCCGGAGCGCGGACTGCGGCTGCCCGGTGCCACCGCCCGGCGGGCCGTCCCGCCGGTCTCCGGGGCCCCGTTCGACCTCACCCTCTACGTGGACCGGCGCGACGGGCGCACCGTGCTGGACGTGGTCTGCGACGCCGAGCGCTTCGACCCCCCGTGGGCGGAGTCGTTGGCCGAGCAGGTCACGGACACGCTGCGCACTCTCCTCGACGGCCCGGCCACCGGCACCGGCATCGGCACCGGCGTCGGCCCGGCCCCGGTTGCCGCACCGCGGCGGCCGGACGGGCGGTCGCTGGAGCAGCGGATCGCCGCCCACCCCGGCGACGCGCCCGCGGTCGTGGACGACCGGGGCACCTGCGACTACCGCGAACTGCGCGCCGCCGCCGCGGCCGTGCACGAGGCGCTGCACCGGGCCGGACTGCGCCCGGGGGAGCTGGTGCGGATCGCCGCGGCGGAGGGCCGCGACCTGGTCGCCTCGATCCTCGGGGCCTGGTCGGCCGACGCGGTCGTGCTGACCGAGGACCCGGCCCAGCCGAAGCCCTGGCGCGACCGCCTGGTCGAACGGGCCCGCCCGCACTGGACCCTCACCCACGGCGACGCGGGGCCGGTGGTGGCTCCCGCCGACCGCGCGGCGCCGCTCCCGGCGGAGCGGGTGCGCAGGCCCGCCGGCCGGTCCGCCACCGCGCGCTACGTCCTGGCGACCTCCGGGTCGACCGGCGAGCCCAAGCTGGTGCTGGGCGCGGCCGAGCCGCTCACGGCTTTCCTCGCGGACTGGTCGCACCGCTTCGGCCTCACCGCGCGGGACCGCTTCGTGCTGCTGTCCGGCCGCACCCACGACCCGATGCTCCGGGACCTGCTGCTGCCGTTGTGGAACGGCGCCTGCGTGGCCGTGCCCTCCGAGCGGACCAGGATCGCCCCGGAACGGATGCTCGCCGCCCTGGCCGGCTTCGGCCCGACGGTGCTGCACCTGACCCCGCTGATGGGCGACCTGCTGGCCCGCACCGCCGCCGGGGACACCGTGCTGGACCGGGTCCGGCTCACCTGCTTCGGCGGTGACCAGCTGTCCGGCGCCACCGTCGCGGCCTGGCGGCGGACGGCGCCCGCCACCCGGATCGTCACGATCTACGGGACCACCGAGACGCCGCAGGCCGCGAGCGCGGCGGAGGTCGCTCCCGACTGGGCCGGTCCGGCCCGTACCGGGCTCGGCGCCGGCGCGGTTGAGGCCCGGCTGACGGTGGTCGACCGGGCGGACCGGCCGCTGCCGGTGGGCGCGGTGGGCGAGATCGCGGTCCGCAGCCCGCTGCCCACCCTCGGGTACCTGGACGACGAGGACGGCACCGCCGAGGTCCACCGCCCCGACCCCTGGGGGGACCCGGGGCACTCGCTGATCCGCACCGGCGACCGCGGCCGGCTCCGCTGGGACGGCACGGTCGAGTTCCTCGGCCGCGCGGGCGGCACCGTCAAGGTGCGCGGCCACCGGGTCTCCCCGTCGGAGATCGCCCGTCGGCTGCGCGAGGCCCCCGGGGTCGCCCACGCCGCCGTGGCGCTGGACGCGGCGCCGGGGACGGCCCCGCGACTGGTCGCCTGCGTCGTCCCGCTCCCCGGCGGGACGCTGCACCCGGCCGAGGTCGGCGGCTGGCTGGCCGGTCGGCTGCCGGCCGGTCACCTGCCGGACGAGGTCGTGGTCCGGCCGTGGCTGCCGCTCACCGCCAACGGCA
>NZ_JZWY01000577.1:0-1549 GCF_000966955.1 Streptomyces sp. NRRL S-495 | reverse complement strand
GGCTGCCGCTCACCGCCAACGGCAAGCTCGACCTGCCGGAGCTGCTCCGCCCCAACGCGTCGGTGCCGCCGTCCGGACGGACGCCGGCACCGGCCCGGACCTCGGGCCCGGCCCGGGCCCGGCTCGGCGGCAGGGAGTTCGAACAGCGGCTGGCCGGGATCTGGGGCCGGGTGCTGGAGCGGCCCGAGGTCGGCCCGGACGACAACTTCTTCGACCTGGGTGGGGACTCCGCCGGGGCGCTGCGGCTGGCCGCCGAGCTCCGGTCGGAGCTGGGCCTCGACGTCGCGCCGCTGACCGTCTTCACGGAGTCGACCGTACGGCGGATGGCCGCCGGGCTCGCCCCGGCGGAAACCGGCACCGACCGTACCGAGCGGGCGGACGGCAGCGCCGGGTCCGACCCCGCGCCGACCGGCCTGAGCGCCCGTGAGCTGCGCCGGGCGGCCCGGGCCGGCGGAGGCCGGCCATGACGGCGACGACCCCGGGACCGGCGACGACCGCAGGACCGGCGACGGACCGCAGGACCGACCCCCGGCCGGGCCCGGCACCCGTACACCACCCGTCCGGACCGGCCCGGACGGGTCGTCCGGCCGCTGAGCAAGGAGATCGGCCCGTGAGGCTCGAAGCCCGCACCCAGGACACCCAGCACACCCAGGAGCGGCTGCGGGAGTTCCGGGCGCTCGAAGCCCGCCGGGAGGCCGCCGCCTACCTGGACTTCTTCGGTCCGGTGACGGCGCTGTTCGCCGAGGCCACCGCGGCCGCCCTGGCACCGGGGCCGGGCGCCACGGTGCTCGACCTGGGGTGCGGCGACGGCACGCTCGGCGCGCGGCTGCGGGAGCGGGGCCTGCGCTGCGTCGCGACGGACCTCTCGCCGGCGATGTGCGCGGCGGCCGTCGCGACCCTCGGCCGGGGAGCGGTGCTCGCCGCCGATGCGACGGCCCTGCCGTTCCGGGACGGCGCGGCGGACGCCGCCGCGGGGGCCTTCCTGCTCCCGCACCTGCCGGAACTCGACGGCGGACTCCGCGAGTTGCGGCGCGTCCTGCGGCCGGGCGGCGAGCTGGTGCTGACCACCTGGAGCGGTCCCGACCGCTCTCCGTTCACCGGTCTGCTGGGGGAGCTGCTGCTGGACGAGGCGCCCGCGGAGGTGCGCGCGGTGATGGCCGAGCGGGCCCGGCGGACGGAGCCCGGGGAACTGCGGGCCGGGTTGCTCGGGGCGGGCTTCGCCGGGCCGCGCTTCGAGCGGCACCGCCGGACCGTCGCCCTGCCCTCCGCCGAGGCCTGGTGGGACGGCATGGCCCGGGCCTCGGTCGGTGCCCGGCACCTGCTCAGGACGCCGGGCCGGGCCGCCCTGCGGGAGGAGTTCCTGCGCCGGGCCGCGCGGTTCGCCGGCCCGGCGGGGCAGCTGGAGGTGCCGGTCGAGGCCCTGGTGGTCGTCGCCACCGCGGCCTGACCGGCGGCCCGACCGGCGGCGCGGCCCCGCACGGCCGGCGGGGCCGCGAACGCGACGGCCGATGGGACCGCGAACGCGACGGGCGGTGGCCCCCACGGGATC
>NZ_JZWY01000576.1:0-12738 GCF_000966955.1 Streptomyces sp. NRRL S-495 | reverse complement strand
CCCCCACGGGATCCGTGGGGGCCACCGCCCGTTCCGCGTCCGGTGCCGGTCAGCCGGCGGTCAGCCGCTCGGCGAGGTCGCCGACGCTGGTGATCGAGACGAGTTCGAAGTCCTCCGGGAAGCGCAGCCCGCTGCGGGCCTCCACCCGGTAGACGAGCTCGAACAGCTCGACCGACTCCAGGCCGAGGCTGAGTGCCTCCTCCGAGACGGACCACAGCAGGGTGTCCGGCGCGATGTCGGCGGCCGGGATCTCCCCGAACCGGATGTCCTCGATCTCGGCGGCGATGATCCCGACGAGCTCGGTGGTGGTGAGCGGCATTCACTGTCCTTCGGTGATGAACGGGTTGCGGGCCGGCCGGCCCGCGCCGGAGAGGTCGTAGCGCCAGTGGGTGGCGCCGTCCGGGTCGGAACGGACCAGGTCGAAGCCGAGCCGCCGGTAGAGCTCGGCCACCGGGACGTTCTTGGCGGTCGGCAGGTAGCTGCCCTCGATCGCCCGCGCCCCGGTGGCCGCCGCGCGCTCGGCCAGCGTGTGGAACATGGAGTCCTCCACCGTGCGGCCGATCACCCGGCAGCTGAGCAGCCAGGTGTCGATCGCGAGCACCTCGCCGGTCCGCCGGGCGAGCAGCAGGCCCACCAGGCCGTGCGCGGTGAAGCGGTCCGTCAGCCGGGCGGTGAAGTGGACGGCCCCGGGCTCGGCGAGCAGCCGGTCCAGCTCGGCCGCGGTGTGGCGGCGGGTGGTGACGTTGAACTGGTTGGTCTTCATCAGCAGCTGGACCGCGCGCGGCCGGGAGATGTCGTCGACCGGCAGGAACGCGCCGGTCATCGCCAGGCTGCGGTAGAAGTCGTCCAGGCCGGGGCTCTCCTCGAGGAGCCGGCCGGCCGCCGCCCTGGCCCGGTAGGAGTCGGCCCGCCCGGCGTCCGCCTCGGTGCTCCTGACCTGCCACAGCAGCGGGTACCGGCGCAGGGTGTGCGCATAGTCCCCGCTGCTCGCGGGCAGGTCCACCACGTCGACCTCGGGCAGCAGTTCGCGGACCTGGGCCCGCTCCACCGGGTCGTCGTCGACCAGGACGAGCGCGTCCACGCCGATGCCGAGCTCCTCGGCGATCCGGCGCAGCTGGACGGCCTTGGGCTCCCAGCCCGCGCTGAACACGCTGATGTCGTCGAGGGTCAGCAGCATGTCCGGGTGCTCCCGGAACGGCAGCCGGGCGTCCTCCGGGTTGTTCTTGGAGCAGACCGCGAGCACGATGCCGCTGTCCCGCAGCCGCAGTGCGAGCCGCTGGAGGTCGAGGTGGCCCTCGCCGGCGTCGCCGCCGAGGACCAGCCCGTCCAGGCCGTCCTCGCCGATCGTCCCGCCCCAGACCGTGTTGTCCAGGTCCAGTACCAGGCACTTCTTGGACAGGCCGAGGTCGGCGGCGATCAGTCCCGCGGTCTCGGTCGCGAGCAGGGGCAGTACCTCGGTGGCCATCGGCTGCTTGGCCAGCCGCCAGGTGCGCCGGTCGAACCAGGACGCGGCGCCGACCGAGGACGCGAGCCGTTCGCAGTCCACCACCAGCACGTCCGGGTTCGCGGCGTCGGCGAGCGCGGCGTTGACCTGCCGGGCCATCCGGTACCGGGAGCCGGGCTGCTGGGCGGAGAAGGAGCTGAGCGCGAGGTCGTCGGGCAGCGCGAACAGCCAGTGCACCACCCGGGCCCCGCGGGGGCCGGCGGCGCGGTCCCACAGGGCGCGCCAGCGTGCCACCTCGGCCGCCACCTCGCGGTCGGGATCGGCCGAGTCGGCCGGCAGGCCGAGCTCGTCGTGGTGCACCGCCAGGACCACGAAGTCCGGCGCGCTGAGATGGAGTTCGCTGGACGGGTCGGCCAGCAGGCTGCCGTACTGGCCGATGCCGTGGACGTCCACCTGGGCGTCCACGCCGCAGCGCAGCAGGGCCATCCGCAGGATCCGGCCGAGCAGGTCGGTGGTGAAGCTCCCGGCCAGCGCCACCCGGATCCGCCGGTCGGCCGGCGGCGGCGTGGTCCGCGAGTCGACGATCCGGGCCAGGCTGAGCAGCTCCCGGGCGTCCGCCGTGGCCGCGATCTGCCGCACCACCTGCCGGAACTCCCGGTCGCCGCTGCCGTCGGCGAGGTCCTTGGCCCGGCGCAGGAGGTGGCCGGTCGTCAGTTGCGACACGTCGCTTCTTGCCTTCCCGGTGCGGCCCGCTCCGGGGGAGCGGGCCGCACCACGGTCAGTACAGGTTGATGTTGACGGCATACAGGGGCAGGCCGAGGCGCCGCGCCACGGCGAGCGACGAGTGGTTGTCCCACTCGGTGCTGTAGAGGGCGGTCCTGCCGGTGGCCTCCACCTGCTCGGCCCAGCGGGCCACCAGGGCGGAGGCGATGCCGCGGCCCCGGTACTCGGGCAGGGTCTCGGTGCCGGCCTCGCAGGCCCACCGGCCGACCCGGGCGGAGCAGCACACCCCGACCGGGCGGTCCCCGTCGAAGGCCGCCACGGTGGGCTGGCGCTCCGCCAGGGTCGCGGTGACCTCGGGGAAGTCGGCCCGGAACACCTCGGCCCGGTCGGGACCGCACACCTCGAACCGCAGCCCCGGGAGTTCGGGGGAGGCGAGCGGGTCGAGCACCGCGAAGGCGGGGCCGACGAAGGTGTCGGTGACCGGCCGGTGCCCGGCGACCAGCCGGGCCACCTCGGCCGGCACCTCGGCGACCTCGGTGAGGTCCTCCACCGGGGGCTGGGCCGCGGCCCAGGCGCGGATCGCGGCGGCGGTCGCGGCGGGCAGCTCGGCGCTGGTCCAGACCCGCACCGAGGCACGGGTGCGGGAGAGGAAGCACCGGGCCGGGGCGGGGCGGCCCACGTCGTTGACCGCGGTCAGCACGCCCTCGTCGTCCATCACGTAGAGCGCCTCGGCCTGGACGGCGGCGAGTTCCGCGTCCGTGCGGCCGGGCCCGGGGTGCGGCCGGCCGGTCATCGCAGCAGCCCGCCCCGCACCCGGTCGAGCAGCTCCGCGGCGTAGCCCTCGACGGTGCCGCGGTCGAACTGGTTGGTGCTGTAGTACCAGACCACCTTGAGCTCGCCGCCGCTGACCAGGACGTCGATGCCGTGCACGTGCTCGCGCTCGCCCGACTCGGTCTCGTCCGGCCCGGGGGACTCGGGGGCCCGGGTCAGCAGCTTGGTGGCGGTGGAGGCGCCGCCGCCCTGCTTCCCGAGGTAGTTGACGGTGATGTCCGGCTCGCCGGAGGCGCCCAGCCGGGCGGCGGTCTCCGGGTCGCCGAGGTAGCGGAGCAGGCCGTAGCCCGCGCCGTCCATGGGGACCTCGGAGGTCTGCTTGCCGACGGACTCCAGCTGGGCGTCGAAGTCGCCGGCGGTGTCGACCTCGACGGTCAGCGGGTAGCGGGTGGACAGCCAGCTGACCGTGCGGGCGATGTTCGGCTGCTCCGGCAGTCCGCGACGGCCGTGGCCGATCAGGTTGGTGCGCAGGCCGCGGGTGCCGTTCGCGCCCTGGAGGGTGGGGACGGCGGCGGTGAGGAAGACGTCCACCATGCCCAGGCCGCGGGCGGGCAGCACCTCGTCCATCAGCCGGGCGGTGTCCTGGTGGCCGAGGCCGGCCACCACGGTGTCGGTGGTCGCCATGGTGTTGGCCTCGGGCCGGTCCAGCGGCACCGGGTCGGTGGCGCGGCCGATCCGCTCCCAGAGCGGGATCTGCTCGCGCAGCTCCGGGCGGCCGAGCAGCTTGGTGAGCCAGATCGCGTAGTCCGCGGCGGTGGTCCCGGCCGGCGCGAAGGACGGGGCGCGGCCCGCGAGCACCGCGCGGCAGGCCCGCTCCAGGTCGGAGAGGACGATGCCGAACGACAGGCCGTCGCAGACGAAGTGGTGGATCACCAGCAGGATCCGCCGCTCGCCGCCGTCCAGCGTGAAGTACGCGAGCCGGACCAGCGGGGACTGGTGCATCCGCATCGAGCCCTGGATCCGGGTGCACTCGCGGGTGAGCGCCGCCTCGGCCTCGGCCGGGGCGAGCCCGCGCAGGTCGACGCTCTCCATCGGCATGGTGTCGAGCGGCCGGGCCTGGACGCCCAGCGGACCGCGCTCCTTGCCGAACAGGCAGAGCCGCAGGCCGTCGTGGGAGTTGATCACCGAGAGGAACGCGGACCGGACGTGGTCGGCGGTCAGTTCGGCCGGAGCCTTGAGCAGCGCCACCTGGTTCCAGTGGTGCTCCTCCGGCAGGTTGCGGGTGAGGAAGCGACGCTGCTCGGGGAGCAGGGGCAGCGCCCGGGCGGCCGCGATGTCTTCCGGGGCGAGCTGGGTCATGAGGTGTGGTCCTTGGATCAGAGGGCGGCGGGACGGGCGGCGGCGGACTCGTAGGAGAGCCGGCGGGCCACCTGGCCCGGGAGCGCCGCGGGTGACGCGGCGTGCAGGACGTGCAGACCGAGCCGTTCGGCGGCGGCCAGCACCTCCGGGTTGTCGTCGATGAGCAGGGAGCGGTCGAGCGGGTGCCCGCAGGACCGGGAGACGGCGGCGAAGAACTCCGCGGACGGCTTGACCCGGCCGACCTGCCACGAGGAGGCGATCACGTCGACCAGCCCCAGGTGGCCGTGGCGTCCGTCCTTCACCCGGTCCCAGTGGGCGGCCTCGTTGTTGGCGAGGACGAGCAGCAGGTCCGGCCGGTGCTCGCGGAGCTCCGCGAGCATGGTGAAGGCCGGGGCGTGCGCCACCAGGCAGTCCAGGTACTGGGCGTCGAGCCAGTCCGGTTCGACGGCCAGGTCCGCGGGCGCGCCCGCGGCGACCAGCGCGTCCCGCAGCACGTCGTGGACGTGGGCCCGGCCCACCTCGTAGGCCGCGTCGCGCTCGTCCAGCGCGGCGGGCAGCAGCGCGGGGTCGGCGCCGTAGCGGCGGGCGAGGCGGTCGAGGAAGTCCGTCTCCTCGGAGATGTTGTTGAACAGGACGCCCCCGGCGTCGATCAGGACCGCGTCGACCACAGCTGCTCCAGGTGGGTGCGCATCCAGTCGAGGTTGGCGGCGAGACCGGCGGTGAGGTCGTGGCCGGGGCGCCAGCCGGTGGCGGCGGTGAGCTTGGCCGGGTCGGCCTGGAGCTTGTGCACCTCGCCGGCGCGCTCGGGGCCGAAGAGCAGCTCGCTGCGCGAGCCGGTGAGCTCCAGGACGGCGCGGGCCACGTCGACGACACGGTGGTCGGTGCCGGTGCCGATGTTGTAGACCTCGCCGGTGGGCGGCAGCTGGGCCAGCGCGAGGAAGCCCTCGACGGTGTCCGCCACATAGGTGAGGTCGCGGGTCTGCTCGCCGGTGCCGTTGACGGTGATCGGCTCGCCGCGCAGCGCCTTCGCCAGGAACAGCGGCACCGCGTCGTACACGTGCCGGGGGCCGTAGCAGTTGAAGGGCCGCACGATCGTCAGCGGGACCTTCAGCGCGTTGTGGTACGACCAGGCCAGCCGGTCGCAGGCGACCTTGGAGGCGGCGTACGGGGTGGCGGGTTCGAGCGGGTGCCGCTCGGTGATCGCCTCGGGCTGGGTGCCGTAGACCTCGCTCGAACTCGTCACCAGGACGTGCTCGGGCCGGCGGATCATCGCCGCCTCCAGCACGTTCAGGGTGGAGGTCACATTGGTCTGCACGACGGCGGCCGGCTGGTGCAGCGAGGCCGGGACGTACGCGTCCGCGGCCAGGTGGAACCAGACGTCCGACTCGACCCGGCTCAGCACCTGGACGGCGGACGCGCCGGCCAGGTCGAGGTGCAGCACCCCGGCGAGCCGGCGGGCCGCCGCCCCGGGGAGGTTGCGGAAGCCGTTGGTGACCTGGGTGTGCGACACCCGGCGGACCACGGCGGTGACCTCGGCGCCGCGGGCGACCAGCGCCTCGGTGAGGTGCGAGCCGATGAAGCCGTCCGCGCCGGTGACCATGACCCGGCGGCCGGACCAGTCGGCCGCGAGTGCCACCGCCGCGGGTGCCGCCGCGGGTGCTGCTGTGGGACCTGCCATCAGCATGTTGCCTTTCACATCAGGGATTCCGGTCCGGGGCGGTCCGCGCGAGCGCGCCGCGCAGGGCCCCGGTCAGGAAGTCGATCTCGTCCGAGGTCACGGTGAGCGGCGGGGCCACGATCAGGCCCTCTCCGCCCCCGTCGGCCTCGAATCCATTGAAGGGGTACAGGAGGAGTCCGGCCTCGCGCGCCTCGCGCAGCGCCGCCGCCTGGGTGCCGGGGCGGAGTTCGACGGCGTGGAAGTAGCCCACGCCGCGGATCCGCCGCACGGCCGCCAGGCCCTCGGTGGCGGCCCGGACGGCTTCGCCGACCTCCGCCCCGCGCACCCGGCCGGGTGCGAGCGCGCCGATCTCCCGGAGGACGTCGAGCACGGCCAGACCGGTGGCCGCGGCCAGGGGCGTCGCGGACATGGTGCCCATCAGCGGCAGCGGGCGTCCGCCGCCGCGCAGGACCTCGGCGTGCTCGGGGGCGACCAGGACGGCCGCCACCGGGTGGTAGCCGGCCGACAGGCCCTTGGAGAGCACCAGCAGGTCGGCCTCGCCGCCCGGGCAGTGGTCGGCGCCGAGCGGCAGTCCGGTGCGGCCGAGGCCGGTCAGCACCTCGTCGTGGACCACCAGCACGCCGGCCCGGTGGCAGGCCTCGCGGAGGGCGGCCAGATAACCCGGCGGCGGGGTGAAGGCGCCGCCGGTGGTGCCGTTGACCGGCTCGATCAGGACGGCGGCGACCGTCTCCGGACCCGCCTCGTGGAGGGCCTTCACCACCTCCTCGACGCACTCCGCCCGGCAGGTGTCGAACGGGCAGGCCCGGTGGTGCCCCGGGTACGGCGGGTCGAACGCGGGCGCCAGCCCGAGCGCGTCGTCCGGGTGCGGCCGGCGCCGCCGGTGCCCGGAGAGCCCGAGGGCGAGGGTGCTGTTGCCGTGGTAGCCGAGCCGTGCGGTCAGCACCCGGTGCCGCCCCTCCTCGCCCCGGCCGCGTTGGACCAGTCGGGCGAGGGAGACGGCGAGTTCGACCGCGGAGGTACCGGAGCTGGTGAGGCTCACCGCGTCGGAGGGGCGCCCGACCGCCTCGGTGAGGCGGGCGGCCAGCTCCTCCTGGACCGCCGGGCGCAGCGCGCCGGCGGAGGCGAAGGTCGCGATCCGCGCCTGGCGTTCCATCGCGGCCAGGACGTGCGGGTGGGCGTGCCCGATGTTGACGCAGACGAGTCCGCTGGAGGCGTCGAGCAGCCGGCGGCCGTCGGCCAGGTGGATCCAGGAGCCCGCCGCGTGGCTGTAGTCGAGCGGTTCGAACGGCATCCGGGTGGACAGCAGCGAGGACGGTGCGGGGAGCGTGCGGTGGTCGTCCATGGCCGTCAGACCAGCTCCCGCCAGTCGAGGGAGGCACCGCGGTCGCCGTGCAGGCGCAGGGCCTGGAGGGCGAACAGCGAACTCCAGCAGTTGCGGTGGCGTTCCGGCGCGGCCGGCCAGTACAGCGTGGACGCACCGTCCTCGTGCCGTTCGGTGCTCTCGACCAGGGCCTGGGCCGCGTCGGCGAGCCGGGGCGGGTCGAGGTCGAGCAGCACCGCGAGCCGGACGGCCTGGGCGAGCACGTCGCTCTGCCGGTGGTCGCCGGCCGGGCCGCCGGTCAGGTGGGCGTAGGTGGTGAAGCCGCCGTCGGCGAGCTGCTGCTCCCACACCCAGGCGGTGATCGTCCGGGCGCGCTCCAGGGCCGCCGCGTCGCCGCGGGCGGTGCCCCACATCCACAGCCCCTCGGCCGCGTAGCAGGAGGCGTGCAGGCTGACCAGGTCGCTCTCCGGGCAGGTGGCCAGCGGCGCCGAGCCGGGCCGGGCCCCGGTCGCGTCGGCCTCCCGTACCAGCTGCTCGGCGGCCTCGGCGGCGCCCTCGACCCCGTGCTCGGCGGCGCTGAGCAGCGCCTGGAGCACCTTGAGCAGGTGGGCCCGGCCGGTGGTCGACCAGGCGGGCCGCGGCGCGGGGGCGCCCTCGGGGGTGAGCAGCGTGGGCAGGACGCCGTCGGTCCGGGTGTCGAGCAGCAGTCGTGCCGCGCGGCGCCCGGCCGCCAGGATCCGCTCGTCCCCGGTCCGGGCGCCGAAGGTCAGCAGGCCGTGGGTGATCATGCCGAGGTCGAACGGGAAGACGGTGCCGTCGCCGCGGTCGGGGCGGCCGGACAGGTCGCCCCGGTCGAAGCGGTCGATCAGCCAGTCCGCGGCCGAGCGGGCCCGGCCGAGGTCGGCCTCGTCGGCGGCGCTGTACGCGAAGAAGGTGAGGATGTAGCCGGTGATCTCGGGGTAGTGGTAGGAGAGTTCGCCCTCGGCGGTGCGCCAGCCGCAGTACGCGCCGTTCTCCGCCCGGGTGCCGCCGCGGCGCAGCCAGTCCGTCAGCGCCGCGGCCAGGTCGGTGAACCGGTTCGGCGGTGCGAGGGGGGCCGCGGTGGCGGCGAGGTGGTTGACGCTCATGCCTGGATTTCACTCACTCGGTCGGAGGGGGTGCCCTCGGTGCGCGGGGGCAGTGCGAGCGCGGCCTCGTAGGCGCGCTCGTGTCCCGCCACGACGGCCTCCGAGGAGAACCGGCGCCGGGCCTCGGCCCGGGCCTCGTCGACGAGCTGCCGCATGTCCTGTTCGATGACGGTGGTCATCCGCCCGGCGAGCGCCGCGACGTCCTGTCGATGACCTCGTCGTGGCCCTCGACGTCGGAGGTGATCACCGGCCGCCGGGCGGCCATGCCCTCGACCAGGGCGATGCCGAAGCCCTCGTGCGAGGAGGGCAGGACGACGGCGTCGGCGGCGGCGAAGAGGCCGGGCATGTCCTGCCAGGCGAGGCCGTACTCCCAGATGATCCGGTCCGCGACCCCGAGCCGTTCGGCCTGGTCCCGCAGGCCGTCCACGTACGCGTCGTTGGAGCGCGCGGTGGGGGCGGTGAGCACCAGCCGGGCGCCCGGGTGGGACTTCGCGACCACGGCCAGGGCGGCGACGGCGTCCTCGATGCACTTGCGGGGGACCGGGCGGGCGGGTACCAGGAAGACGGTGTCCCCGTCGGCGACCCCGTGCCGGGCGCGCCAGGCGGCGCGGCCCTCCGCGTCCTCGGTGAAGCGGCCGAGGTCGGTGCCGAACTCCACGACGTGGATGTCCCGGTCCTCGAAGCCGGCGTCCAGGGCCCAGCGGCGGTAGGCCTGCGATCCGGCGACCATGAGGTCCGCCCGCAGGTTGTCGACCAGGCTCCGCTGGAGCGTCCGCTCCAGGTCGTAGTCGCCCCACAGGTCGAACACCCGGATACCGGGCATGTGGGTCTCGAACAGGGAGACCACCAGCCGGCCCTTGACGGCACTCCGCAGCCAGGTGGTCAGCAGCGCGGGCACGTAGTTGAAGACGTGCACGACGTCGGCGTCGCTCGCCGTGAACTCGCGGTACAGGCTCGCGACGGCCTGCTTGCCGTCCAGCCGCTGGCAGGCGTCGATGAGGCCGTCCACCTCCACCACCCGGACGGCGCCGGTGCGGTAGGCGTCGCGCTCGGGGCCCGGCGGCACGGTCTCGGTGACCACGGTGACCTCGTGGCCCCGGGCGGCGAGGCCCTCGGCCAGCTGGTGCAGGTGGGTCTCGCCGCCGCCGACGATCGGCGGGTACTTCTCCGCCACGAGGAGGATCTTCACGACAGCGACTCCAGAGCTCTGCGCAGCGCGGCCGCGGCCGCGACGTGGTCGGTGGCCGGGGGACAGCCCAACAGCAGTCCGCGGTGGGCCAGTTCGCGCGCCCGCTGGTAGGGCTCGTGGACGACCGTGGGGACGGCGTCGAAGCAGGGCTGGTCGGCCTGCGAGGAGCCGAGGAAGCCGCGCGGGTCGATGCCGTGCTCGATCAGCGGCTGCACCACGTCGACGTTGCGCAGCCCCTCGGGCAGCAGGACGGCGATGCCGAAGGGCACCGCCTCGGCGGCGGCGGGGGTGCCCAGGACCTGCCAGCCGAAGGCGGTCAGCACCTCCTCCAGCGCGGCCGCGGTCTCCCGGCGCTGGTCGGCGAGTTCGGCGGCGCGGGTCAGCTGGACCCGGCCGAAGGCCGCCTGGAAATCGGTGATCTTGGCGTTGTAGCCGAGCCGCAGGTGGACGTACCGCTCCTCGGCGGCCACCGGGCGGTCGCCGACGGGGTAGCCGAAGCGGCCGAGCCGGTAGCCGGGGTCGCGGCCGAACGCGCGCAGGCTGCGCAGCATCTGCGCGACCTCGTCCGAGGAGCAGGCGACGACGCCGCCCTCACCCATCGTCAGATGGTGGCCGGCGTAGAAGCTGAAGGTGGCCGCGTCGCCGACGGTGCCGATCGGGACGCCGCCGGAGGTCGCGCCGAGCGACTCGCAGCAGTCCTCGATCAGGAAGATGCCGTGCCGCTCCTTGATCCGGGCGAGCCGGTCCATCGGCAGCGGCTGCCCCAGCGTGTGGGGGAGCAGTGCGCCGACGGCGCCGTGGGCGGTGACGGCCTCCTCGACCAGGTCGAGGTCGATGTTGACATCGCCCTCGGCGATGTCCACGAAGACGGGCACCAGGCCCAGTTGGGAGACGGG
Organism: Streptomyces sp. NRRL S-495; assembly: GCF_000966955.1. NCBI lineage: Bacteria > Bacillati > Actinomycetota > Actinomycetes > Kitasatosporales > Streptomycetaceae > Streptomyces > Streptomyces sp. NRRL S-495. Next base: position 2,230 of record NZ_JZWY01000576.1, on the reverse strand, counting down.
CGACACGGCGCTGACGAAGGTCGCGCCGCAGACGACCACCCGGTCACCGGGTCGGGCGCGTCCCAGCTCCACCATCGCGGCGAGGGCCAGCAGATTGGCGGTGCTGCCGGAGGTGACGGCCAGCGCGTGACCGAAGCCGAAGCCGGCGCAAAAGTCGTCCTCGAATTGTTGGACGATCCGGCCGGTGGCCAGATCTCCGGAGCGCAATGCCGAAACGACCGCGTCGGTCTCACGCTCGTCGTAAATAGGGCGGCCGAATGGAAGAATTACATCCTCGGTGCGCGCGGCGACTTTGAGCGCCTCATTCACATCTACCCCCACAGATGTTCACATATGTGCTTGTCGCGCAGTCCCGGCTGGTCCGTATCCACGGATGCCCTTTGCCGGACTGGCGGTTGAATGTCCGGGTTGCCCAACTATCAGGTCGGCAACCGCAGCTCGCACGCTAGCACAGCGATCATGGGCGTCAAGGGTTCGCAGAAGTCGAGCATGAACCTGACGATCAGCCGTTGACCTGGGCAACTGACGCGTGCAAAGCTGATGTGTCGCCGGACAGTCAAGTGGCGCGGGCCCTCGGGTGGCCCCGCCGCGCCGCCCCGTAGCAGGGGCCCGGACTCGCGGCCCGTGTACCTCGTCGGTGTGGCTGCCGCCCTCTCTCCGCAGTGGTGGCGATCTTTGCGGCGCATTCCGCTCGGTCGGTCCGCAATACGGCCCTGTCCGATTCGGCGCGCAAACGATTCGCTCACAAACTGGGGGGAAGGGAACTCAATGACCCTTCGTGTGGGTATTGTCTACGGAACTCGCCCGGAAGCCATCAAGATAGCGCCGCTCGCGCTCGCGCTCGCGGCCGCCGACGGATTCCGTCCGGTGCTCGTCTCGACCGGCCAGCACCAGGAGATGGTCGAGGAGATCAACGAGGCGTTCGGGCTGTGTCCGCGCTACCGGCTCAAGGTGCTCAGACCCGGCCGGCCGCTCGGCCCGATGGCGGCCGACCTGGTCGACGCCCTCCAGGAGCCGCTGCGGCGCGAAGAACTGGACCTCGTCGTCGTCCAGGGAGACACCACGACCGCGTTCTCGGCCGCCCTGGCCGCCACCTACGCGCGGATCCCGGTGGTCCACCTGGAGGCCGGGCTGCGCACCGGGGACCCGCAGGAGCCGTTCCCCGAGGAGATCAACCGCCGCATGATCGCCCAGGTCGCGGCGCTGCACCTGGCCCCGACCCGGGAGGCCGCCGCCAACCTGCTCGGCGAGGGCATCAAGCCGGCCGACATCGTGGTCACCGGGAACACCGTGATCGACGCGCTGCACACCATCCTCCGCCGCCCGGTCGACTTCCACGACCCGCGGCTGTCCGAACTCGTCGCCCACAGCGGCCCGGTGGTCCTGCTGACCATGCACCGCCGGGAGTCCTGGGGGCGGCCGACGGAGGAGGTCGCGCGGGCCGTCGCCGAACTCTGCGCCGCCCGGCCCGACCTGCGCTTCGTTGTCCCGCTCCACCCCAACCCGCAGGTCCGCGAGGTCTTCGAGCGCGCGCTCGGCGGCCACCCCGGGGTCCTGCTGTGCGGACCGCTGCCGTACACCGACTTCGTCGGGCTGCTGCACCGCGCCACGCTCGTGCTCACCGACAGCGGCGGCGTCCAGGAGGAGGCCCCCTCGCTGGGCAGCCCGGTCCTGGTCCTGCGCGACCGCACCGAGCGGGTGGAGGGCGTGGCGGCCGGCTGCGCCAAGCTGATCGGCACCGACCGGCGGCGGATCGTCGCCGAGGTGCTCGGCCTGCTCGCCGACCGCGCCGCCTACGAGGCGATGCGCAAGCCCGGACTGCTCTGCTACGGCGACGGCCGGGCCGCCGAACGCAGCGTCGCCGCGATCCGGGAGCGCTGGGCCCTCCCGGCCGCGGCCGACCGGCCGACGGTGGCCGGCGTGCGCGCCGCCTCGTGACGACGGCGCCGCAGGACTGTCCCACCGGCCACCACCCGCCGGTGCGGCTCACCGTCAGGACCGTGCCCGCCGAACCCCCTCCGGAGACCGCCAGCCGGCCCGAGGAACTGCGGCACGCCGAGCGCTACCGCAGCCGGCCCGCCGCCGTCCGCTACCTGTGGCCTGCGGGTCGAATGCCGCGGCCGCCCCGCCGGACTGACGGTCAGTGTCAGCCAGAGCCGGGACTGGACCGCGTGCGCCGTCGGCGTCGAGCCCCTGGGCCTGGACATCGAGCGGCACCGCCCCGCCGGCC
>NZ_JZWY01000575.1:0-2083 GCF_000966955.1 Streptomyces sp. NRRL S-495 | reverse complement strand
GGGTGGCGGCGGCGGCGAGGAGGGCGGGGAGCATCAGGGTGGCGTGTTCGGCGTAGCCCCGGGGGGACGGGTGGACGCCGTCGGGGCCGAGGAGGTGGTCGGCCCGGTCGCGGAACTCGGGGCCGGAGGAGGCCGCCACCGGGATGCCGGCGCGTTCGGCGGCCCGGGTCTGGCGGTGGGCGAGGCGGTGGGAGCGGGGTGCGCCGAGGAGGCGGGCCGGGGCGCGGAACCCGGGGGCGTGGCCGGGGTCGGGGCAGGGCACGACGACCGGGTGCCAGCCGGTGTCGCGGAGCCGCTGGAGCACCAGGGCGAACCGGCGGGCGGCGCGGCCGAGCGGGAGCGGGAGGAGTACGTCGTTGCCGCCGACGATCAGCACGGCGATGCCGGGCCGGATCCGTTCCGCCCGGGCGACCTGCTGCCGCAGGGCCGCCGTGGTGGCGCCGACCCGGGCGAGCACCCGCAGGTCGACGGGGCGGTCGAGGCGCTCGCCGAGGGCCTGCGCGAGCCGGGCGCCGAGGGTCTCCTCGGGCCGGCCGGCGCCGAGGCTCCGGGCGAGCGAGTCACCGAGCATCAGCAGGGTGAGCGGCCGGGGGTCGGCGGGTTCGGCCGGGCCGTAGCGGCCGTCGGCGGGCGGGACGGTCCAATCGGCGGGCGGGCGGCTCATCACCAGTCGCTGGTAGNGCGGTGAGCCGGGCCCGGGCGAGCGGCCGGCGGGTGGCGGGGGTGGGCATGGCGGACTCCGGGGGCGGGACGGCGGCGGACGGAGACGGGTACTCGGGCGGCGGCGGCAGCTCGGGCAGCGGTGAGGACGACGGCCGCGTTCTGCCCGCCGAACCCACTGGAGACCGAGACGGCGGCGTCCAGGGCGAGCCGTCTCGGCACCTTGGCGACCACGTCGAGGCCGAGGGACTCGTCGGGCCGTTCGAGGTTGGCGGTGGGCGGGACCAGTCCGTGCTGGAGGGAGAGCACGGTGACCGCCGCCTCGATCGCCCCGGCGCCGCCCATGGTGTGGCCGATCGCGCCCTTGACCGAGGTGACCGGGGGCGGCCGGTGGAAGACCCGGTGCAGGGCCGCCGCCTCGGCCGTGTCGTTCAGGCGGGTGCCGGTGCCGTGCGCGTTGACGTGCCCGATGTCGTGCGGGGCGAGTCCGGCGTCGGCGAGGGCCGCCAGGATCGCCCGGGCCAGGCCGTCGCCCCCGGGGTGCGGGGCGGTGAAGTGGTGGGCGTCGGCGGTGGAGCCGTGGCCGGCCAGGTACGCGCGCGGCCGGACGCCGCGCGCCCGGGCGTGCGCGACCCGCTCCAGTACCAGGACGCCCGCGCCCTCGCCGAGCACGAAGCCGTCCCGGTCCGTGTCGAACGGGCGGGAGGCGCCGGCCGGGTCGTGGCACCGCCGGGAGAGCGCGCCGAGCCGGTCGAAGGCGGTGGCCACCATCGGCGCGCGGGGGCAGTCGGTGCCGCCGGCGAGAACGAGGTCGCAGGTACCGGCCCGGAGCATGTCGCAGGCGACGGCGAGGGCGGTGGTGCCGGAGGCGCAGGCGGTGCTGGTGACCAGGTTGGGCCCGCGGGCACCGAGGTCGAGGCCGACCTCACCGGCCGCCATGTTCGGGATGGAGCGGGGCAGCATCAGCGGGGAGACCAGGTCGGGCCGGCCGTCGGCCAGCCGGGCGTACTCGGTTTCGTAGGTCAGGGTGCTGTTGGCGCTGACGCCGAGGACGACGCCGACCCGGGCGGAGTCCCAGGCCGACGGGTCGAGTCCGGCGTCGGCGACGGCCTCGCGGGCGGCCAGGACGGCGAGCTGGGCGAAACGGTCGAGCCTGCGGACCAGCCGGCCGCCGAGCAGCTCGGCCGCTTCGAAGCCCTCGGCCGGGCAGGAGAAGTCGACGGCCAGCCCCGCGAGCCGGGGGTCGGTGCGGGCGGTGGACGTGCCGTCGAGCAGGCGGGCCCAGCTCGCCGCCGCGCCGAACCCGGCGGGGGTGACCAGGCCGATGCCGGTCACGGCGACCGCCCGGGAGGGTGTCGCCCGGGTGCCGCGGTTGCTGCGATTGTGGGCGCCGTCGGTGCTGCCGGTGCCGTGGGTGCTCAAC
>NZ_JZWY01000574.1:0-2256 GCF_000966955.1 Streptomyces sp. NRRL S-495 | reverse complement strand
TGCCGTGGGTGCTCAACTGACGGCGCTCGACGCGAGGGTGGTGCTCGCGGCGGGGACGGGGGCAGGGGCGGGAGCTGCGGCCCGGACGGCGTCCGCGTGGGCGGCCAGGTCACCGAGGGTGGACTCGGGGCGGATGTCGCTGACGGTCGCGCCGATCCGCTCCTCGACCAGCAGGGACAGTTCGACCAGGGCGAGGCTGTCCAGCTCCAGCGAGGCGAGCGTGGCTCCGGGCTCGACCCGGTCGGCCGGAACGTCGAACTCGGCGACCAGGCAGTCGCGCAGGACGGTGAAGGTGTCGGACACGGGGGTTCCTCTCGGGAGGGGGAGACGGGAAGGAAGGGGTGACGGGTCCGGTGTTCAGTCCGGTCCGGGTGCCGCCGGGGCCGACCGGCCGGTGGCCGCCGAGGGTTCGCGGCCGGGCAGCCGGAACCAGGCGAGCAGTACGGCCAGCGCGGCGACCGCCCCGCCGACCAGGGCGGCGGCGCTCAGACCCGCGGTGAAGGCGGCCCGGTCGCCCGGTGCGGCACCGTCCGCGACCGTGGCGAGCACGGAGCCGAGCACCGCCACACCGAGCGTCGAACCGACCTGCCGAGTGGCGTCGTTGAGGGCCGAACCGACCCCGGCCATGGCCAACGGCACGGCGCTCATCACGAGTTCGGTGGCCACCGGTGCGAGCAGGCCCGCACCGAGGCCGGCCGCCGCCTCGAAGAGCAGCACCGGGGCGTCCCCCGACTCGGCCTCCAGCAGGGCGAGTTGGACGAACCCGGCGGTGATCAGCAGCTGACCGGCGGCCACCGGCACCCGGGCCCCGGCCTGCCGGGCGACCACCGGCCCCAGCACGGCGCCGACGGCCAGCCCCAGCGAGAGCGGCACCATCCGCAGCCCGGCCTGCCAGGCCGAGAGGCCGCGCACCTGCTGGAGGTGGAGGGTGAGCAGGAACATCGCGCCGAACATCGCGAAGGACATCAGCGCCAGGCTGACCGTGGCCGGCCAGACCGGCCCGCCGCGCAGCAACCGGAGCGGCACCATGGGCGCCGCGCAGCGGAGTTGGCGCCACAGGAAGAGGGCGATCAGCACGGTGGAGGCGGCGAACGCCACGAGCACCGCGGTGCTGGTCCAACCCCGGCCCGGCGCCTCGATGACGCCCCAGACGAGGGTGAGCAGGGCGGCGCAGGACAGCGGTGCGCCGAGCCGGTCCAGCGGTCGGGCCTCGGGATCGCGGGACTCGGGGACGACCGGGGTGAGCGCCAGGATCACGGCCACCACGGGGACGTTCAGCCAGAACGCGGCCTGCCACCCGTGCCGTTCGACCAGCCAGCCGCCGACGACCGGGCCGAAGAGCGCGCCGACACCGGCCACCGCCGCCCAGACGCCGATCGCCCGCCGCCGGTCCTCCGGCGCGTCCAGCACATGGACGACGGTGGAGAGCGTGGCCGGCATGAAGAACGCCGCGCCGAGGCCCATCGCGCAGCGCGCGGCGACGAGTCGGCCGGGGGTGTCACCTAGCGCGCCGGCCACCGAGGCGAGCGCGCAGAGCGCGAGTCCGGCGGCGAACGCGCGGCGGCGCCCGTACCGGTCGCCGAGGGCGCCGGCGGCGAGGACGCAGCCGCCGAGGGCGAGCGCGTAGCCGTCGACGATCCACTGGGTCTCGGCGAGGGTGGGGCCGAGTTCGGCGCGCAGGCCGGGGACCGCCACGTTGAGCACGGTGAAGTCGAGTCCGAGCAGGAAGAGCGCGGCGCAGACGACCCCTACCGCGGCCCACGCCCGCCGCCTGCCCACCGGGACGGGGGCGGCGGCGGTCTGGGTGGCGGGGACGGCGCTGGCGGTGGCGGGCGGCTCGGCGGGGCTTCCCGGCAAGGGCGCCGAATCGGCGGGAGCGGCGGAGGGATGCATCCGGACCGGCCCTCAGCCCGTCGGCCGGAGCGGCTCGTCGCGCCGCCGGAACCCGATCCGGTAGAGCGTGGCCGCGCCGCGCAGGAAGGTGACCTCGCAGGCCCGCAGGTAACGGCGGTAGCGGCGGTAGCTGTCCGGGCCGACGAGCCGCTCGGCCTCCGCGCGGGCCCGCAGCAGCCGGGCGGACCAGGCGGCCAGGGTGCGGGCGTAGTCCTCGGCGGAGGCCCGGACGACGGTGACGGCGAAGTAAGGGTCGCTCGCGAGGACGATCTCGCCCAGCCGGGGCAGCACCGCGCCGGGGAAGACCTCGGCCGCGACGAAGGCGCCGACCGGGCCGTCGCCCCCGGTCACGCCGTCGTAGGC
>NZ_JZWY01000573.1:0-3209 GCF_000966955.1 Streptomyces sp. NRRL S-495 | reverse complement strand
GGTCACGCCGTCGTAGGCGATGGTCTGCAGCGACATCCGGGCGCCGGGCCGCAGCCAGCCGTGGCAGCGCTCGAAGTAGGCGCGGTAGGCGGCGAGTCGGGCGGCGGCGTCCATGTCGGCGGTGGCGAAGTGCTCGAAGGCGCCGACCGAGACGATGCCGTCGTACGGGCGCCCGGGCCGGTGGGCGTCCCAGCTCTCCAGCCGGACGTCGACGCCGAGCAGTCCGAGCGACCGGACGTGGGCGTGCTGGGCCCGGGACAGGGTGAGCCCGGTGGCCTCGGCGGCCCGGCCGGTGCGGACGGCCCGGTCGAGCAGACCGCCCCAGCCGCAGCCGACGTCGAGCAGGCGCAGCCCGGCCCCGGGGGCGGCGCCGGCCAGGTCGAGGTGGAGGTCGAGCTTGGCCCGCTGGGCGCGGGGCAGCGCCGTGGTGTCGGGCTCGGCGGGGTCGATGCCGTCCCAGACGGCGGCGGAGTAGCTGAGCGTTTCGTCGAGCCACAGGGCGTAGAAGTCGTTGCCGAAGTCGTAGTGGAACTCGATGTCGGCGGCGCTGGTACCGACGGTCTCGGTGCCGATGGTCGTGGTGCCGTCGGTATCGGCGCCACCGTCGATGGTGGTGGTCATGCCTCTCCTGTCCGGGGGCGGGGAATACGGGTCAGTCGCGGGCGGCGCGGGCGTCGAGCGCCCGCGTGCGGCGTTCGACGAACCGGGCCGCGCGGGAGTCCAGCCGGGCGAGGTGCTCGGCAAGCCCGTCGCGGGCCCGCTCGCCGTCCGGGCCGAGCCCGGTCAGTTCGAAGACCCGCAGGGAGCGGAGCAGCGGGGCGAGCACCTCGTCGTGGTGGACCCGCGGGTCGTAGACGCCGGCGACGGCGATCTCGGCGGCCAGGGCCGCGAAGCCGGGCATGCCCTGACCGGGCATGGCGAACGCGCGGACCGTGGCGTCGAGCCGGACGAGCACCTCGTCGGGGTCCAGTTCCAGCGCGGCACGCAGCAGTTCGCGGTAGAAGACCATGTGCAGGTTCTCGTCCTGGGCGACCCGGGCGAGCAGCCGGTCGCAGACCGGGTCGCCGCTGAGCCGGCCGGTGTTGCGGTGGCTGACCCGGGTGGCCAGCTCCTGCACGGCGGCGTAGGCGACCAGGCCGAGTACGCCGTCCGGCCGGGGGATGGTGCCGGTGGCGATCTGGGCCGCCCGGGCGCGCTCCAGGGCCACCGGGTCGACGGCGCGGGTGGCGTGCAGATAGGCGCGGATGGCGGCGGCGTGCCGGTCCTCCTCCGCCGTCCAGTGGTGCAGCCAGGCACCCCAGGCGCCGTCGCGGGAGGTCTGCGCGCCGATGGTCCAGTGGTAGCCGGGGAGGTTGTCCTCGGTGAGCAGGTTGACCACCAGGGCGGAGCGGATCGCGGGGGCGAGCGCGGACTGCTCCGGCCGCCAGGGCTCGCCGCCGAGCGGTCCGTCGAAGTCCCGGCCGAGGCTCCACGGCACGTACTGGTGCGGAAACCACTCGCGTGCCGCATTGATATGACGGTTCATCAATTCGGCGGCGATGGGCTCCAGTTCCGAGAGCCAGTGGACGGCCCGGGCCGCGATGATCTTCACGGGTGCCGATCGTGGCGCAGGCGCACTGGGGCGCGCAAACCGGGCTCACCCGGTCGAGTGAGCCCCCTGCTCCAGGTTCACGCCGGAGGCCGAGCGCACGTGCGGACCGGAGGCCGAGCGCGGGTGCGGACCAGCACCTCAGGCCGGCGGCAGTCCGGCGGCCACGGCGAGCACCCCGGCCACGCCGGCGGCCAGCAGGGCGAGCACCACGCCCCGCCGGGCGAGCACCAGCCAGAGCAGGGCCCCGGCCAGCACGCCCCACTGCCAGCCGTACCCCAGCGAGGCGGCCAGCGGCAGCGCCGAGCCGGCGATGGCGCCGGTCACGGCCGGTCCGGCGCCGGTGAGGAAGTCCCGCACCCGCCGGTCGGCCCGGAGCCGGTCGAAGTGCCGGCCGCCGAGGAGCACGAAGAGGAAGGACGGCGCGAAGGCGACCGCCGCCGCGAGCAGGCCGCCGCCGAGCCCGGCGGCCGCGTAGCCGACCGCCGCGACGGTGTGCACCACCGGCCCCGGGGTGACCTGGCCGAGGGCGACGGCGTTGAGGAACTGTCCGTCGGTCATCCAGTGGTAGCGGTTGACCGCGTCGTCCCGCATCAGCGGGATGATCACGAACCCTCCCCCGTAGGAGAGCGCGCCCACCTTGAACGCCACCCAGGCCACCGCCCCGAGCACACCGAGGCCGCCGACACTCCAGAGACCGCCGGAGCCGAGCGGCCCGGTGGCGAGCGGCAGCACGGCCCGCCCGCCCGACCCACCCTCCCCCCGGCCCCGGACGGCGATCTCCGCCAGTCCGGCGGCGATCAGCACCAGCACCAGCCAGGGCCCGGTCAGCACCGCCGCCACCGCCCCGGCCAGCGCGTACCCGGCCCAGCGGGCGCGGGCGGCCCGGCCCTTGCCCATCCGGCCGAGGCTGGCCGGGACGAGCGAGGTGGCCGCCTGCACCGCAACCGCCGGCACGGCCGCCCCGGCACCGGCTGCCGCGCCGAGCACCCACAGCGGCGGGTCGCCGGCCAGGAACAGCGCCGCGAGCGCGAGGATCAGCACCAGCCCGGGCCCGATGAAGCAGACCCCGCCGACCAGCGCGCCGGGCGCACCGCGCAGCCGCCACGCGGTCAGGACGGCAAGCTGGGTGGAGGCCGGGCCGGGCAGCAGATTGGTGGCCGCGATGCCGTCCTCGAACTCCTCGGGGGTCAGCCATTGCCGCCGCTCCACGCAGAGCCGGCGCAGCAGCAGGATGTGCGCGGGCGGCCCCCCGAAGCCGGTGATCCCGATCCGGCCCCACTCGCGGGCGATCGTGCCGAGGCCGACCACCCGTTCGGCCCCTGCGGTGCGTCCGTCCGGCCCCATGCGCTTCTCCCCTGGTCAACAGCGGCGCGACGATACCCCACGAGGGTTACGACGCGGCAATGACAACGGTCTCCAATGCAGCCTTTGGATCTTCGTTCGATGTGCGGTTCACTTCGAGTGCGGGGCGGTCAGCGACATCGCCCCTTACCCCCACGCGTTCATGGGCTCCAGGAGAGGACTTCGATGGCCGGCCACGAGCACTCCCAGCATGATCATGAGCATGACCACAAGCACGGCGGCCGGGGCGGCCACGGTGGCCACTCGCACGGCGTGG
>NZ_JZWY01000572.1:0-17327 GCF_000966955.1 Streptomyces sp. NRRL S-495 | reverse complement strand
CGCACGGCGTGGCCGCCGACGCCGACCGCCGGTGGCTGCTGAGCGCGCTCGCGCTGATCGTGGTGTTCATGGCCGGCGAGGTGGTGGTCGGCTTCGCCGCCCAGTCGCTGGCGCTGATCTCGGACGCCGCGCACATGCTCACCGACGCCGCCTCCATCGTGCTGGCACTGATCGCCATGCGGCTCTCCGCCCGCCCCGCGCGCGGCGGCTACACCTACGGGCTCAAGCGTGCCGAGATCCTGTCCGCGCAGGCCAACGGCGTCACCCTGCTGATCCTGTCCGCGTGGCTCGGCTACGAGGCGATCAGCCGGCTGCTCTCACCGCCGGAGGTGACCGGTTCACTGGTCCTGATCACCGCGCTGGTCGGGATCGTGGTGAACGTGGCCGCCACCTGGTGCATGTCCAAGGCCAACCGCAGCTCGCTGAACGTCGAGGGCGCCTTCCAGCACGTCCTCACCGACCTGTACGCGTTCATCGCGACCGCCGTGGCCGGTCTGATCATGGTGACCACCGGCTTCGCCCGGGCCGACTCGATCGCCTCGCTGATCGTGGTCGCGCTGATGCTGAAGGCGGGCATCGGCCTGGTCCGCGACTCCGGACGGATCTTCCTGGAGGCCGCGCCCGCGGGGATCGACCCGGACGCGGTGGCCGACCGGCTGGTGGACCAGCCGCTGGTCGAGGAGATCCACGATCTGCACATCTGGGAGATCACCTCCGGGCAGCCGGCGCTCTCCGCGCACATCCTGGTCACCCCGGGCGGCGACTGCCACGCCGTGCGGCGCGAACTCCAGGGCCGGCTGGCGGGCGAGTACGGGATCACCCACAGCACCCTCCAGGTCGACCACGTCGGCGAGGACGAGGCCGGCGCGCTGCTGCAGATCACCACCCCGGGCGACCTCTCCCCCGAACACTGCGCCGACGCCCACGGCCCGGTCCACCGCGCCGGCCCGCACAAGCACTAGCGGGGCGTCCCTGTCCGTCCGGTACGGCATGATCGGAGGCGTGACCGCACCCCGTCTGATGCTGCTCGACTCCGCCAGCCTGTACTTCCGGGCCTACTTCGGCGTACCGGACACCCTGCGCTCGCCGCAGGGTGAGCCGGTCAACGCCGTCCGGGGCCTGCTGGACTTCATCGCCCGGCTGGTCCACGACCACCGTCCCGACCAGCTGGTCGCCTGCATGGACGCGGCCTGGCGGCCGCAGTGGCGGGTGGACCTCATCCCCTCCTACAAGACCCACCGGGTCGCCGAGGCCGCCGAGGACGGCGCGGAGGAGGTGCCGGACACCCTCGCCCCGCAGGTCCCGGTGATCGAGCAGGTGCTGGACGCGCTCGGCATCGCCCGGATCGGCTCCGCCGACTACGAGGCGGACGACGTGATCGGCACCCTGACCGCGCGCGCCACCGGGCCGGTGCAGATCGTCACCGGCGACCGCGACCTGTTCCAACTGGTCGACGACGCCCGCGGGATCACCGTGCTCTACCCCGTCAAGGGCATGGGCAACCTCCAGGTCACCGACGACGCGCTGCTCCGGGAGAAGTACGGCGTGGGCGGCGCCCAGTACGCCGACCTGGCCGCCCTGCGCGGCGACCCGAGCGACGGCCTGCCCGGCGTCAAGGGCATCGGCGAGAAGACGGCGGCCCAGCTGATCCACGAGTACGGCGACCTCGCCGGCATCCGCGCCGCCGCCCAGGACATCGGCTCCGCACTCACCCCGGCCCGGCGCCGCAACATCGTGGAGGCCGCGCCCTACCTGGACGTGGCACCGACCGTGGTCCGGGTCGCCACCGACGCCCCGCTGCCCCCGTTCGACCCCGCCCTCCCCCGCGAGCCCCTCGACCCGATGACCCTGGAGCACCTCGCCACCCGCTGGGGCCTCGGCACCTCCCTGGACCGCGTCCTGGAGACCCTCGCCGCCCGCTGATCCCCACCCCACCCCAGCCTCCGGGCCCGTCGCACCGCGCGACGGGCCCTTTACTTTGCCATCCCATGAACTCTTGACTGAAATCTACTTTGCATTGCAAAGTATGGCCACTGACACGACGTCACCAGGGGTGGACCATGGACACACTGCACCGCGACTGCTCGCCCTGGCCGCCGTCCCGATCGCCGGCCAGGCCTACAACTTCGGCGCCAACGGGCGGAGCATCGGCTCCTACCCGGCCTTCGCCTACGCCGAGCTGACCGGGCTCTGCGTGCCCCACACGCCCGACGGCCCCTGCCTGGAGGGCGAGTTCGACGGTGCCGTGCTCCGCTTCCTCGGCTGGGGCGTGTGGTTCGCCGCCCTTCCGCTCGCCTGGCTCCTCCTCGCCCGCTGGTACCGACGGCGCGGCGAGGACCGCGGCATCCTCCCCCACCGCAACGGCTGGCTCGGCGCCGCGACCGGCGTCGGTGTCCTGGTCACCGCCGTCCTGCTCGCCCTGCTGTTCTCCCACCGGGTGCCGTTCACGCTGTCCCTGCTCGGCAACTCCTACGCCTCGCCCTGGTACGTGGTCGGCATCGGCCTGCTCGTGCTCGGCCTGACCGAGCGCAGCCCGCTGGTGGCGGGCGCCGGCCTGCTCCACACCGCGCTGCTCACCGGCTACCTCTCGGCCTCGTGGGGCAGCGGCTGGCTGCCCTGGCTCGACCGCTCCGGCACCGACTGGATCGACGGCCCCCAGCCGAAGGCCCTGCTGCTGGCGGCGGTCCTGCTGGCCGCGGGCCTGGTCCAGTGGACCGCGGCACGCCGGACGCCCGCCCCGTCCCTTACGGTCTCCTCATGAACGTCGCGGACGACCCCGAGGAGCAGCACCCGACCCTGGCCCTGGACGACACAGTCCACCAGCGGGTCCGGCTGGGCATCCTGGCGATCGCCCGCGAGGCCGAGAGCGTCGACTTCGCCTTCCTCAAACAGGAACTCGGCCTCACCGACGGCAACCTCTCCCGCCATCTGAAGGTCCTGGAGGACTCCGGACTGGTCGCCGTGAACAAGGGCTACGCCGGCCGCCGCCCCCGCACCTGGGTCACCCTCACCACCGCCGGCGCCCAGGCCCTCGACCGCGAACTGCGCGCCCTGCGCGAGCTGGTCCGCCGCCTCGACGCCGCCGCTCCGCCACCGGCCTGAGCCCGGGCCCGGCGGCGCGCGTGTGCACCGGTCTGAAATGATCATGGCGGATCGGCGGGCGACCTGCCGGTCCGTCACATTCCGGAACCGGGGGCACACAGATGATGGACACCTTCGAACAGGCGGCCCGGGAGGCCGGCTTCGCGCTCGACGACGCGCAGCGGGCCGCCGCCGCCCGGCTCGCCCGCCTCGGCGCCGAGGTCGCCGGACGGCGGCGCTTCTTCGCCGGGCCGCCGCCGCGCGGCCTCTACGTCTGGGGGCCGGTCGGGCGCGGCAAGAGCTGGCTGACCGAGGTGTTCTACGAGGCCCTGCCCCTCCCCCGCAAGCACCGCGTGCACTTCCACGAGTTCTTCCGGGAGTTCCACACGGTGTACGCGCGCCACCGCCGGGAGCGCAACGCCTGCGACCTCGCCGTGGCGGAACTGCTCGGCGACTGCCGGCTGCTGTTCTTCGACGAGTTCCACGTGCACGACCCGGGCGACGCGATGATGATGGGCCGGGTCCTCGCCTCGCTCTTCGAGCGGCGGATCACCCTGGTGGCCACGTCGAACTACCCGCCGGCCGGCCTGCTGCCGAACCCGGTCCACCACCACATGTTCGAGCCGACGATCGCCCTGCTCGAAGCCTCGCTGGACGTCGTCGAGGTCGCCGGCCCCCGGGACTACCGCACCGACCGCCCCGCCGACGGCGCCCGCTCACGCTTCGGGACCGGCCGCTTCCTCTGGCCCGCCGACCCCGGGCAACTGCGCGCGGTCGGCCTCGAACCGCCGACGGACGGCGAGCACCGACAGCTCGACATCGGCGGCCGCACCGTCACCGCCCGGGCCGTGCGCGACGGGCTGGTCTGGTTCGACTTCCACGAGCTGTGCGGGGAACGCACCTCCACCATCGACTTCCTGACCCTCGCCGACCGCTACGACACCTGGGTCCTCGCCGGCGTGCCGCGCCTGTCCACGAGCGACCGCGACACCGCCCAGCGCTTCGCCAACCTCGTCGACGTCCTCCACGACCGCGACACCCGGCTCCACCTCCTCGCCGAGGCTCCACTGACCGACTGCCTCCAGGGCGACGCCCTCCCCGTCGACATCAACCGCACCCTCAGCCGCCTCCGCCTCCTCGACGCCGCCTGACCGCACGCCACCCGCCGGGGAACAGCCCTGATCCGTGGCCGGTCGGCTGCTGGGAAGTCGGCCCAGCCGACTTCCTGCTCCGCCATGGGCTCGCCTCCAGGGCGAAGCCCCGCCCAGCGGCGAGGCGCAGCCGGGGGCGGAGACGGAAACGGGGACGGAAGCACGATGCCCGGGCTTCGAGGGGTCTCGAAGCCCGGGCATCCCTGGAGCGTTGGCTAGCCCACCGAGGAGTAGGCGATGATGCCGCGGCGGAGGCCGTCGACGGCCTTGCGGGCCGTGCGGCGCAGCTCGGCGTCCTCGCCGGCGGCGTCCTGGATCTGGCCCAGGACGTCGATCAGCTGCTTCGTCCAGCGGACGAAGTCGCCGGCCGGCATGTCGGCGTCGCGCAGGACGGAGTCCAGCGAGTGGCCGAGCGCCCAGCGGTAGGCGGCCCAGGCGAAGCCGAGGTCGGGCTCGCGCTGGCCGACGCCCTCGGCGGTGTTGATCCGGTGCTGCTCCTCCAGCGCGTCCAGGTGGCCCCAGATGCGGACCATCTCGCCGAGCGCCGTCTTCGCCGCGCCCTCCGGGACCCGGGGGGCGGTGGCGTCGTCCGACTGGCGGGACTCGTAGACCAGCGCCGAGGCGCAGGCCGCGAGTTCGGCGGCGGCGAGGTCGCGCCACACGCCCTCGCGGATGCACTCGGAGGCGAGCAGGTCGAGTTCGCCGTAGAGCCGGCCGAGCCGCTTGCCGTCGTCGGTGACGGTGTCGCCGCTGAGGTAGCCGAGGTCGGTGAGCAGCCCGCAGACCCGGTCGAAGGTGCGCGCGATGGTGTGGGTGCGGGAGCGCATCCGGCGCTCCAGCAGCTCGGTGTCGCGGTGCAGCCGGTGGTAGCGCTCGGACCAGCGGGCGTGGTCCTCGCGCTCGTCGCAGCCGTGGCAGGGGTGCTGGCGCAGGACGGCGCGCAGCCGGGTGATCTCCGCGTCGTCGGCGGCGGCCGCCCGGCCGCGCCGGAACCGCTCGGGCTCCAGGTGGCCGGCCTTGGTGCGCAGCGCCGAGGCGAGGTCGCGCCGGGACTGCGGGCTGCGCGGGTTGAAGGACTTGGGGATGCGCAGCCGGTCGACCGCGGTGACCGGGTGCGGGAAGTCGATCATCGCGAGCCGCTTGACCTGCCGCTCGGCGGTGAGCACCACCGGGCGCGGCCCGTCCTGGTAGTCGGGGTGGCGCGGGCCGCCGCGCGGCGAGCGGCGGTCCGGCGGCAGGCCCGGGTCGAGGACCAGGGCGAGACCGGCGAACTTCCCGGTGGGGACGTGGATGACGTCACCGGGCTTGAGCTGCTCGATGGACTCGACGGCGGCGGCGCGGCGCTGGCTGCTGCCCTCGCGGGCGAGCTCGTTCTCGCGGTCCTTGAGCTGCCGGCGCAGCTCCATGTACTCGTCGAAGTCGCCGAGGTGGCAGGTCATGGACTCGCGGTAGCCCTCCAGCCCCTCCTCGTTGCGCTGGACCTGGCGGGCGATGCCGACCACCGAGCGGTCGGCCTGGAACTGCGCGAAGGACGTCTCCAGCAGTTCCCGCGAACGGTGCCGGCCGAACTGGGAGACCAGGTTGACGGCCATGTTGTAGGACGGCCGGAACGAGGACTTGAGCGGGTAGGTGCGGGTGCCGGCGAGGCCGGCCAGCGCCTCCGGGTCGAGGCCGCGCTGCCAGAGCACCACGGCGTGGCCCTCGATGTCGATGCCGCGCCGCCCGGCCCGGCCGGTGAGCTGGGTGTACTCGCCGGGGGTGATGTCGGCGTGGGTCTCGCCGTTCCACTTGACGAGCTTCTCCATGACCACCGAGCGGGCGGGCATGTTGATGCCCAGGGCCAGGGTCTCGGTTGCGAAGACGGCCTTGACCAGGCCCTTCACGAACAGCTCCTCGACCACTTCCTTGAACCGGGGCAGCATGCCGGCGTGGTGGGCGGCGATGCCGCGCTCCAGCCCGTCCAGCCACTCGAAGTAGCCGAGGACGTGGAGGTCCTCGTCGGGGATGTCGGCGCAGCGCTCCTCGACGAGGGCGCGGACCAGGGCGCGGTCGCCGTCCTTGTTCAGCCGCAGGCCGGAGGAGAGGCACTGCTGGACGGCGGCCTCGCAGCCGGCCCGGCTGAAGATGAAGGTGATCGCGGGCAGCAGGCCCTCGGCGTCGAGGCGGTCGATGACGTCGACCCGGCCCGGGGTCCAGACCTTGCCGGGGCGGCCGTTGGGCATGGAGCGGCCCCGGCCCCGGCCGAACCGGTCGCGCGGGTTGCGGTCGAGTTCGCTGCGGGCGAGGCGGACCAGCTCGGGGTTGACGGCCTTGCCGGGGTTGCGCGGGCTGCTCTTCGGCCGGCCGTCGCGGTCGGGGCTGGCGAACAGGTCGTACATCCGGTTGCCGGCCATCACGTGCTGCCACAGCGGGACCGGCCGGTGCTCGGAGACGATCACCCGGGTGCCGCCGCGGACGGTGTCCAGCCAGTCGCCGAACTCCTCGGCGTTGGACACGGTCGCGGAGAGCGAGACCAGGGTGACGGACTCGGGGAGGTGGATGATGACCTCCTCCCAGACCGCGCCGCGGAACCGGTCGGCGAGGTAGTGGACCTCGTCCATGACCACGTAGCCGAGGCCGTCGAGGGTGCTGGAGCCCGCGTAGAGCATGTTGCGGAGCACCTCGGTGGTCATCACCACCACCGGGGCGTCGCCGTTGACGCTGTTGTCGCCGGTGAGCAGGCCGACCTTGGCGGCGCCGTAGCGCTTGACGAGGTCGCCGTACTTCTGGTTCGACAGCGCCTTGATCGGCGTGGTGTAGAAACACTTCCGCCCGCCCCGCAGGGCGAGGTGGACGGCGAATTCGCCGACGATGGTCTTGCCGGATCCGGTGGGAGCGGCGACCAGGACGCCCTCGCCCGCCTCCAGGGCGCGGCAGGCCTCCAGCTGGAAGTCGTCCAGCGGGAAGTCGTACAGCTCCTGGAAGCCGTGCAGGGCGGTGGCCTGCTCCTTGGCCCGGCGGCGGGAGGCCGCGAAGGCCTCGGCGGGGCTCAGCTCCCGGTCGTCGGAGGGCTCGGGCTCAGGGGTGTTCATCGCCGTCCGGGGGTCGTTGGTGTGATCTCGCATCTCAGCGAGAGGTTACCCGCCGGGACCGACATCGATAGCACCGTTTTTCCCGGGCAATGCATCGGTTCTCTCTCACATCCATAGTTGCAAATGTCTTCAAGCAGTCACCCGGCGACCATCTTCGAACGACTCCGGTCATCCGCGTTGCCGCGCCCGGAGTCCTCCCTACATTCGGTGCCACATCCCGGTGGCACCCACCGGGCCCGCGGGAGGAGCGCACGATGGCGAATCTGGAGACCTCGCTCAAGGAGGCCATGGCGATCGAGGGCGCGATCGGGGTGGCCCTGGTCGACTACGGCAGCGGCATGGCGCTCGGGAGCCTCGGCGACAGCACCGAGATCGACCTCCACGTCGCCGCCGCCGGGAACACCGACGTGGTGCGGGCCAAGATGCGGGCGATGGAGATGCTCAACCTCCACGACAACGAGATCGAGGACATCCTGGTCAGCCTCACCAGCCAGTACCACCTGCTGCGACCGCTGACCACGCAGAGCGGGCGCGGGCTGTTCCTGTTCCTGGCGCTCAACCGCTCCCGCGCCAACCTCGCGATGGCCCGCCACCAGCTGAAGCGGATCGAGGTCTCGCTGGAGATCTGACCGCCCCGGTCCCGCCCGACCCGACGACCGCGCCGGGACCGGGAGGGACGCGCCGGGGGCGCACCGGGAAACACCAGGGGGACGCACGAGGGGACGCACCAGGGAGGGAGCGCCGTGGCGGTCGCGCTGTACCAGGCCAAGGCCGAGTTCTTCCGGATGCTCGGCCACCCCGTCCGGATCCGGGTCCTGGAGCTGCTGCAGGCCGGACCGACGCCCGTCCGCGACCTGCTGGCGGAGCTGGAGATCGAACCGTCCAGCCTCTCCCAGCAGCTCGCGGTACTGCGCCGGTCCGGCATCGTCACCGCCACCCGGGAGGGCAGCACGGTGGTGTACGCGCTGGCCGGCGGGGACGTCGCCGACCTGCTCCGGGCGGCGCGGCGGATCCTCACCGGGCTCATCTCGGAGCAGCACGCGCTGCTAGCCGAGCTGCGCGCCGCCGCCGACGGCCCCGGGGAGGACGGCCACCGGGAGGACGGCCGCCCCCTTGGAGGACAGCCGCCCCGGTGAGGCCAGGGCCACGCGGGACGGGCTACCGCAGCAGCTGCGCCAGCCCGTCCGCCAGCACCCCGTACTCCGGCGCCCGGTTGTACAGTTGCCCGCACAGCCGCAGCACCCCGCCGCCCTCCCACGGCCGCGCCACCGTCCGCACGGCGTACCGCCGCCACATCTGCGCCATCAGCTCCTGCGCCTGCGGGAGCGTCTCGGCGACGCCGGGCGGCAGCCGCAGCGCGCGCATAGACAGCCCGGCCGAGGACGGCAGCGGGGCCAGTCCGACCCGCTCGGCGACCACCGCGGCTCCGTAGCCGACGAGCCGCTCGTTGTGGTCGCGCACCGACCCGGGCCCCAGCCCGTCCAGCAGGTCGATCCCGGCCGGGGCGGCCAGCCAGGGCGTGTAGTCCAGCGTGCCGCGCCATTCGACGGCGGCCGGATAGCCCTGGTGGTCCTCCCAGGAGAGGATCAGCGGCCGGATCTTCCCGGTCCACTCCGGGCGGACCACCAGCACGCCGGTGGCGCGCGGGGCGAACGCCCACTTGTGCAGGTTGCCGAACCAGAAGTCGGCCTCCTCCGGGACCGGGCCGGCCAGCATGCCCGGCTCGTGCGCGGCGTCCACCACGGTGGTCACCCCGCGCCGGCGCAGTTCCCGGAGCAGGTCGGTGGTGGCGATCCGGCGGGCGGTGGGCGAGGTGATGCCGTCCAGGACGGCGAGCGCGGTGCGGTCGGTGACCTCGGCCAGCACGGCCTCCCGGACCGCGTCCCCGTCCGGCAGGTCCAGCGGCAGCCGGACGGTGCGCAGCTCGGCGCCCAGCTCCTCGGCGCGCCGCCGGACGGCCTCGGTGACCGTGCCGTAGCCGTGGTCGGTGACCAGGACCTGGTCCCCGGCCGCGAGCGGGACGTTGGCCAGGGCGACGGCGATCGCGTCGGTCACGTTGGGGACGAGCGCGAGCAGCTCCGGCCGGGTGCCGAGGGCGTCGGCGAGCCGGCCCCGGGCCGCCGCCACCCGCCCGGGCAGGTCGGCGAAGAAGCCGTCCGGGTCGGCCTCCTGCTCCTCGTACAGCCGCCGCTGGAGTTGCTGGACCGGGACCGGGACGGCGCCGAAGGACCCGTGGTTGAGGTGGATCACCGCCGGGTCCAGCGAGAACAGCCGTTCGGTCCCGGCCAGCGGCTCGGGGGCTTCGACGGTCGGCGCGGTCTCGGTCACTGCGTTCCTCCTGGAGTGGTGTCGGGGCCGGTGCCCGGGGGTAGGCACCCGGCGTTCTGTTACCCAGATCACGTGATGTGTGACATTTCACATGTCGTCCTACTGGTGGCGAGCCCGTTCCACGGCGACCATCGGGCGGTGACCATCACCGACTCCTACCTCTCCCTCAGCGCCCGGACCGGCCGCTTCAGCTTCGGTGCCCCGCGAGCGATCTCGCTCAACGAGGACGGTACCCGCCTGCTGCTGCTCCGCTCCAGCGGTCCCGAGGACCGGTTCGACCGGCTCCACCTCCTCGACCTCGCCACCGGTGCCGAGCGAGAGGTCGCCGATCCGACCGCGCTGGCCCCCGGCCGCACCGGCTCCACCGCCGACCTGCCCGACGTCGAGCGCCGGCTGCGCGAGCGGTCCCGGCTCACCGCCGCCGGCATCGGCACCTTCGGCGCCACCCCCGACCTCGCCGTCGCCGTCTTCGCCCTCGACGGCCGGCTCTTCCGCACCGAGACCGCGACCGGCCGCACCACCGAACTCGCCGCCGCCGGCCCCGTCTTCGACCCCCGCCCGGACGCGACCGGCGAGCGCATCGCCTACGTCGCCGACGACGCCCTGTACGTCACCACCCCGGCCGGCGGGGCCGACCGGCGCCTCAGCCCGGACGACGGCGCCCGCTGGGGCGTCGCCGAGTTCGCCGCCGCCGAGGAGCTGGGCCGCCACCGCGGCCACTGGTGGCGCCCCGACGGCGGCGCCGTGCTCGCCGCCCGGGTGGACGAGTCCGCCGTCCCGCCGCGGCACTTCGCCGACCCGGCGCACCCGGAGCAGGCCCCCGAGCAATTCGCCTACCCGCAGGCCGGCGGCCCCAACGCGGACGTCCGGCTCTGGGTGCTCGGCCTGGACGACACCCGGGTCGAACTCCGTTGGGACACCGAGGCCTTCCCCTACCTGTGCGCCGCCCAGTGGGCCGGATCGGAGGAGCTGCTGCTCACCGTCGCCGACCGGCTGCAGCAGAACGTGCTGCTGCTGAGCGCCGACCCGGCCACCGGCAGCACCACCGAACTCTCCCGCACCACCGACGAGTTCTGGGTGGACGACCTGCCCGGCACGCCGGACCGGCTGGCCGACGGCCGGCTGCTCACCGTCCTGGACACGCCCGAGGCCCGCGGCCTGGCCGTGGACGGCAAGCCGCTGGACACCACCGGCCTGCAGATCCGCCGGGTCGTCGGCCGGGTCGGCGACCGGTTGCTCTGCGAGACCGGCGAGGGCGACCCGTTCGACCAGCACGTCCACCTGGTCGACCCGGACGGCGGCGCGCCCGAGCGGCTCTCCGAGGGCCCCGGCGTGCACAGCGCCCAGGCCGCCGGCGCCACCCTGCTGCTCACCTCGGCCGGACCGGACGGTGTGCGCCGCGAGGCCCGCACCCCGCACGGCACCGTCACCCTCACCGACCTCTCCGCCCCGCTGCCGTACCGGGTCGAGCCGCTGCTCGCCCGGGTCACCGAGCGCGGCCTGCCGAGCGCCGTGGTCTACCCGCGCGGGCACGTCCCGGGCCGGAAGCTGCCCGTGCTGCTCGACGTCTACGGCGGCCCCGGCTACCAGGCCGTGGCCAACGAGCCGCGCCGCTGGCAGCTCAAGCAGTGGTGGGCCGACCAGGGCTTCGCGGTGGTCACCGTCGACAACGGCGGCACCCCGTTCGTCTCCCCCGCCTTCGTGCGCACCATCTTCCGCCGCTTCTCCCAGGTGGCGCTGGACGACCAGGCCGACGCGCTGCGGGCGCTCGGCGAGACGCACCCCGACCTCGACCTGGACCGGGTCGGCGTGCGCGGCTGGTCGTACGGCGGCTACCTCGGGGCACTGGCCGTGCTGCGCCGCCCGGACGTCTTCCACGCCGCCTGCGCCGGCGCCCCGCCCACCGACTTCCGGCTGTACGACACCGCGTACACCGAGCGGTACCTGGGACTGCCCCAGGAGAACCCGGACGGCTACGCGGCCGACTGCCTGGTGGACGACGCGGCCTCGCTCGACCGGCCGCTGCTGCTCATCCACGGTCTGGCGGACGACAATGTGCACCCCTCGCACACCCTGCTGCTCTCGCAGGCGCTCACCGGGGCGGGCCGGCCGCACAGCCTGCTGGCCCTGCCGGGAATCACCCACATGACCCCGGGCGGCGTCAACGAGCAGCTGACCCAGGCCGAACTCGCCTTCCTGCGGACCGCGTTGAAGCTCTGATCCACCGTGATACCCGCCACCCGGCGCCGCTCCAGGGCCGCCCGGGTGGCGGGCGCCGTACCCGCCTCCGGGCCGCCCGCCGCAGCACGCGGGCGGCCCGGCCGCGTTCCCCGGCCGGAGGCCGCTCACACCTCCCGCCGTCAGATCTCTTCCGTGTGACCCATGACATGTGAAATATTACCTGCGCTCGCCCGACCACCCATCGTCCGGAAAGGACAGGTCAGTTGCGCAGACTGTCCGCGGCGTTCTCGGCCGCGCTCACCACGAGCGCGATAGCGGTCTCCCTGCTCGGTACCCCCGCCCAGGCCGCTCCCCCCACGCCCGCATCCACCATCTCCGCCGAGTCCGGCGACAGCGCCGAGGCCGGCGGCCTCGAGGCCCCGCCGGCGCCGCTCGCGCCCCAGGAGCGCGAGCGCCAGTCGCTGCGCACCAAGGCACTGGAACAGCTCAACAAGGGCGCCGTGGCCAAGACCACGGACCGCCGGGCCCCCGCCAAGGTGCGGGTCGGCAACGACTACGTCCAGCTCGCGCAGCAGCGCAAGGACAAGGTCTTCGTGATCCTCGCCCAGTTCGGCGACCAGGTGGACAACACCACGCTGTACAACGGCCAGCCGCGCTACGGGGGCACCCCCGGCCCGGCGCACAACGCCATCCCGAAGCCCGGCAAGAGCGACAACCACACGCTCTGGAACCAGGACTTCGACCGGCAGTACTACCAGAAGATGTTCTTCGACGACTCGCCCGGCGCGGTCTCGATGCGCAACTTCTACCGCACCCAGTCCTCCGGCCGGTACGACATCGAGGGCACCGTCAGCAACTGGGTCACCGTGCCGTGGAACGAGGCCCGCTACGGCTCCAACAAGGGCCCGCAGGGCTCCGGCGCCTGGACCCAGGGCCAGGAGTTCATCCGGGACGCCGTCAAGGCCTGGTACGACGGCGAGATCGCCAAGGGCCGCACGGCCGCGGACGTCAAGGCCGAGCTGGCCCAGTACGACGTCTACGACCGCTACGACCACGACAAGGACGGCGAGTTCAGCCAGCCCGACGGCTACCTGGACAACGTCATCGTCGTCCACGCGGGCGCCGACGAGACCTGGGGCGGCGGCGCGCAGGGCGCCGACGCGCTGTGGGCGCACCGCAGCTGGACCTTCCCGGACCCGACCGGCCAGGTCGGCCCGGTCGGCAACAAGATCGGCGGCGCGCCGGTCGGCGACACCGGCCTGTACGTCTACGACTACGTCCAGGCGGGCGAGAACAGCGGCGTCGGCCTGTTCTCCCACGAGTTCGGCCACAACCTCGGCCTGCCCGACCTGTACAGCACCAGCGGCGGCGACAACAGCGTCAACTTCTGGTCGCTGATGTCCTCCGCCTCGTACCTGGGCAAGGGCAAGAACACCACCGGCGCCTACCCCGGCGACCTCGACGCCTGGAGCAAGCTGCAGTTCGGCTGGCTCAACTACGACGAGGCACAGGCCGCCACCCGGTCCAGCCACGCGCTCGGCGTCAGCGGCTACAACACCGACCAGGCGCAGGCCGTCCTGGTCCACCTGCCGGACGGCACCACCAGCACCGACCTCGCCGACCCGCGCGAGGGCGCCAAGCAGTGGTGGAGCGACACCGGCGACAACCTGGACAACGCGCTGGCCCGCGACGTCGACCTCGGCGGGGCCACCGGCCCGGCCGCCCTCGACGCGGCGGTCTGGTACGACATCGAGCAGGACTACGACTTCCTGACCGCCGAGGCCTCCACCGACGGCGGCAAGACCTGGACCGCCCTGCCCGGCACCGTCGACGGCACCCCGATCGGCAACACCAGCGCCAACGTCCCGGGCCTGAGCGGCACCTCCGGCGCGTACCGGCAGCTGCACATCCCGCTGGACGCCTACGCCGGCCAGAAGGTCCGGCTGCGGCTGCACGTCACCTCCGACGGCAACACCCACGGCAAGGGCGTCCTGGTCGACGCGGTGAAGATCACCGCCGGCACCACCACGCTGTTCACCGACGGCGCCGAGAACGGCACCAACGGCTGGACCGCCACCGGTTTCACCGTCATCACCGGTCGCACCGCGGTCAAGCAGCACCCGCGCGCCTACCTGGTGGAGAACCGGCGCTACGCCGGCTACGGCGAGTTCCTGAAGACCGGCCCGTACAACTTCGGCTACACCGGGGTCGAGGGCAAGAAGGACATCGTCGACAACTACCCGTACCAGGAGGGCGTGCTCGTCTGGCTCTGGGACACCGGCTACGGCGACAACAACACCAAGGACCACCCCGGCGGCGGCCTGATCCTGCCGATCGACGCCCACCCGGCGCCGATCCGCTTCGCCGACGGCACCCTGGTCAACGGCCGGGCGCAGACCTTCGACGCGACCTTCTCGCTCAAGCCGACCACCGGGTTCACGCTGCACAAGGCCGGCGTCCCGGTGAAGATCGGCTCCGAGAAGGCCGTCCCGGCCTTCAACGACCGCACCGGTGTCTACAGCGACCCGGCCACCCCGCAGCTCGGGGTGAAGGTCCCGGACACCAACACCAAGATCGAGGTCGTCCGCGAGTCCCAGGGCGGGCGGATCACCACCGTCCGGGTGGGCCCCGCGTCCTGACCCCGCTGCCCAGATCCGGCCGCGCACACCCCGCACGGCCGGGCCCGGCAGTCCGAACCCCGGTGTCCTGAGCACCGGGCCTCCCCGTGGAAGACAGGTCCCACGGACAGGCAGACCGCCCCGGTCCTCCCACACGGAGGGCCGGGGCGGTCCGTTTCCCGCCCAACTCAGGCCTCGGCGCGCGCCCGCCGCAGGCTCAGCGCGGCGGTGGCGGTGCCGAACACGGTGAGGGCGCCGAGCCCGAAGACCATGTAGCGGGCGCCGTCCAGCGTGGAGTCCCCGCCGAAGCTCACCAGCGTCCCGGCCAGCGCCGAACTCACCGTGAACGCGATCAGCTGGGTGGTGTTGAGACCGGCGGCCGCCTTGGCGCCCTCCACCTCGTCGTCGGTGCTGCGCATCGCCGTGACGCTCAGGTGCGGGAAGGCCGCCCCGATGCCGGTCCCGCCGATCACCAGCACCACCGCCCACAGCAGCACCCGGCCGCCGGAGGCCTGCGAGGTCTGCAGCAGGCCGTAGGCCAGCAGGCCCGCCGTGAGCACCGCCGGGCCGACCCGGATCGCCAGCGAACGGGCCCGGTCCGAGCGCAGGTTGACGCTGAACAGCTGCGCCGAGGTCCAGCCGACCGACACCGTCGCGCCGAGGAAGCCGGCCGCCAGCGGGCTCAGCCCGCCCAGCTCCTGGCCGAACAGCGGGATGAAGGTCTCGGTCATCACACCGGTGCAGTACACCGCCACGGTCAAGTAGATCCACTTCAGGTGGTTGCCGCGACGGTAGGTCAGCTTCGGCAGCACGGTCGCCGACCCGCGGCGCTCCACCAGCAGGAAGCCCGCCAGCAGCACCAGGCCCAGCACGATGCACAGCGCCGTCGCCCAGCCGCGCGGCACGGTGGAGCTGATGCTGAAGGCGCCCGCCGCGAGCGTCAGCAGCAGCAGTGAGGCCAGCGGCAGCGGTTCGGCGGTGCGCCCGGACCCGGTCGGGCCGGGCAGCGAGCGGCGGGCCAGCACGGCCAGCACCAGGGCGGCCACCATGAGCAGGACGTAGGAGCCGCGCCAGGCGTTCAGTTCGGCGAAGAGCCCGCCGAGCGAGGGGCCGACCAACGTGCCCACGCCCCACATCGCCGACACCAGGCCGGCCGCCCTGGTCCAGAGCCGTTCCGGCAGCGCGGTGCGGATCACCGCGTAGCCGAGGCCGGCCATCAGCCCGCCGCCCAGGCCCTGAACGATCCGTCCGACGATCAGCGTCTCCATCGACGGGCTGGCCGCGGTCAGCCCGGCGCCCGCGGCGAACACCAGGAACCCGGTCAGGTAGGAGCGCGAGGGCCCGAGCCGGGCGAGCAGCCGGCTGACCAGCATCGCGGCGGTCACCGCGGCGATCAGGAAGCCGGTCGCCACCCAGGCGTAGAAGCGGGCGCCGCCGATGTCCTCGACGATCGAGGGCAGCAGGGCGGCGGTGAAGTAGAGGTTCATCGCGTAGAGCGCGACCCCGCCGGCCATGATCGAGGCCTGGGCGGCGTACTGCTTGGAGAAGAGGTCCCCCCAGCCGCCGGAGGGCGCCGCCGACGCTGCTGCGGGAGCGCGATCTCCCTGGTCGGAGGGGGTGGAGGCGGTCTGGACGCGCGGAGTTTCGGTCACGTGGACACGCTATGAGTTCAAGTGAACTTCAAGTCAAGCGCTCGCACGGACCGCCGGAACGGCGAAAGGGCCCGCCGACGGCGGGCCCCGAGGACGGGCGGAGGAGCGGGTTCCGGGAAAGGCGAAAGGGCCCGCCGGGTCCGACGACCCGGTCGGACCCGGCGAGCCCCGCCCGTCCGGTGGAAGTCCACCGGACGGGACCCGGTCGGGCGCGGCCCTCATCACAGGCTCCCCGCCGCTCCCGACCGGGGGCTCGGCACGCGAGGAGGATCGCTCCTCGCGCGTTCGGTGCCGTACCGTCCGCCGTGGGGGTGGCCGGACGGTACGGCGGTTCAGCCGCGGTCGGAGGCGCGCCCATCGGCAGACGCCCCCGACCGCGAGACCGCGTCCCGGATCAGTTCTCCGGGAAGTGGCAGGCCGCCTCGCGCCCGCCCGGCCCGGCGATCTGCAGCAGCGGACGCTCGGTCCGGCAGCCTTCGGGCAGCGCGGGTGGAAACTGCACCCGGGCGGCGGGGCGGCCGGGCTCGGCGGGTCGCCGAGCAGCACGATCCGCTCCCGCGCCCGCTCCGCGGCCGGGTCCGGCAGCGGCACCGCGGACAGCAGGGCCTTGGTGTAGGGGTGCGCCGGGTTGCTGTACACCTGGTGCTTGTCGCCGATCTCGACGATCCGGCCCAGGTACATCACCGCGACCCGGTCGCACACGCGCTTGACCACGGAGAGGTCGTGCGCGATGAAGATGTACGCCAGCCCGAGTTCGTCCTGGAGCCGCTCCATCAGGTTGACCACCTGGGCCTGGATGGAGACGTCCAGCGCGGACACCGGCTCGTCGGCGACCACCAGCCGGGGCGAGGTGGCCAGCGAGCGGGCGATGCCGATGCGCTGGGCCTGGCCGCCGGAGAACTCGTGCGGGTAGCGGTCCAGGTGCTCGGGGATGAGGCCGACCAGCTCCATCAGCTCGGAGGCCCGCTTGCGGGCGTCCGCCGCGCTGCTGCCCTGGACCAGCAGCGGCTCGGAGATGATCCGGGCCACCGTCTGCCGGGGGTTGAGCGAGGAGTACGGGTCCTGGAACACCATCTGCAGGTGCTTGCGGTGCGGGCGCAGCTGGGCCTGGGTCAGGCCGCCGATCTCGGTGCCGTCGAAGTTCACGGTGCCCGAGGTCGGGTCGATCAGCCGGACGACCATACGTCCGGTGGTCGACTTGCCGCAGCCGGACTCGCCGACCAGGCCGAGCGTCTCGCCGGCGCC
>NZ_JZWY01000571.1:0-7847 GCF_000966955.1 Streptomyces sp. NRRL S-495 | reverse complement strand
GGACTCGCCGACCAGGCCGAGCGTCTCGCCGGCGCCGACGTCGAAGCTGACGCCGTCCACCGCCCTGATCGGGGCGCCGGGCTTGCCGGTGCGTGAGCGGCGGCCGGGGAAGGTCTTCACCAGATCCCGGACCGTCAGCAGGGGTTCGGTCATCCCAGGACTCCTTCCGGCACCAGCGGCAGGTGACAGGCGGCCTGGTGGCCGGGGGCGAGCGGGCCGAACTCCGGCCGCTCGGACAGGCAGCGGGCGTGCTCCTCGGCGGCGGCGGCGATGGTGCGGGCGCAGCGCGGTGCGAAGGAACAGCCGGGGGCGGGGGCGATCAGCGACGGCGGGCTGCCGGGGATGGCCCGCAGCGGGGCGTCGTCGGTGTCGTCCAGACGGGGCAGCGAGTCGAGCAGCCCGCGGGTGTACGGGTGCGCGGGGGCGGCGAACAGCCGGTCCACGGGCGCCTGTTCGGCGGCGCGGCCGCCGTACATGACGAGCACTTCGTGGGCGACCCGGGCGACCACGCCGAGGTCGTGGGTGATCATCACGACGCCGAGTCCGCGCTGCTCCTGGATCCTGGCGATCAGGTCGAGGATCTGGGCCTGGACGGTGACGTCGAGCGCGGTGGTCGGCTCGTCGGCGATCAGCAGCTCCGGCTCGCAGGCGAGCGCCATGGCGATCATCACGCGCTGGCGCATGCCGCCGGAGAACTGGTGCGGGTACTCGTCGACCCGGCGGGCCGGCTCGGGGATGCCCACCTCGGCGAGCATCTCGACGGCGCGCTCGCGGCCGGCCTTGCGGGAGGCCTTGAAGTGCACCCGGTAGTGCTCGGCGATCTGCTCCCCGACCGGGTAGAAGGGGTGCAGGCTGGACAGCGGGTCCTGGAAGATCATGGCGATCCTCCGGCCGCGGACGGCACCGAGCTGCTTCTCGCCCAGGCCGTTGAGCTCCTGGCCGTCGAGCCTGATCGAGCCGCCGACCCGGGCGCCGCGGTGCAGGCCCATGACGGCGAGCGAGGTGACGGACTTCCCGCTGCCGGACTCGCCGACCAGGCCGAGGGTCTTCCCGGCCTCGACGGTGAAGTTGATGCCGTCGACGGCCCGGACGGTGCCGCGCGGGGTGTCGAAGGTGACCTTGAGGTCCTCGACCTCCAACAACGACGTCATCAGTACCTCACTCTCGGGTCGACGTACGCGTAGAGCACGTCGACCAGCAGGTTCGCGACGACGATGAAGAAGGCCGCGAGCAGGGTGACGCCGAGGATGACGGGCTGGTCGGAGCGGAGCAGGCCGTCGTAGAAGAGGCGTCCGATACCGGGCAGACCGAAGATCGACTCGGTGATGACGGCACCGGCCAGCAGGCCGCCGAGGTCCATGCCGAAGATGGTGAGGATCGGCGTCATGCCGGAGCGCAGACCGTGCTTGACGGTGACGGTGAGCGCCGGCATGCCCTTGGCGCGGGCGGTGCGGATGTACGGCTCGGCCATCGCCTCGATCATCGAGGTCCGGCTCTGCCGGGCGTACTGGGCCGCGTAGAGCAGCGCCAGGGCGGTCCAGGGCAGCAGCAGGTTGGAGGCCCAGGACAGCGGGTTGTCGGTGAGGTTGTGGTACGCGGGGTAGGGCAGCAGGCCCGCGGTCCGCACCACGCCCCAGATCAGCATGATCGAGGTGAAGTAGACCGGCAGCGAGGCGGCGCCGACCGACAGGACGGTGAGGACCTTGTCGATGACGGTGTTCTTGCGCAGCGCCGAGGTGATGCCGGCGCTGAGGCCGAGCAGCAGCCAGAGCACGGCCGAGCCGATGGCGAGCGAGACCGACACCGGCAGGCGGTCGACCAGCAGGTCCCAGACCGGCAGCGAGTACTCGTAGGAGTAGCCGAGGCAGGGGAAGCCGCAGTGGGTGGCGCTGGCTCCGCTGCCGTAGTCGCGGCCGGCGACGATGCCCAGGAGGTAGACGAAGAACTGCTCCCAGACGGGCTTGTCCAGGCCCATCGCGGCCTTGACCTCGGCCAGCCGCTCGGGGCTGCAGGTCTTGCCGCAGGCGGCCGCGGCCGGGTCGTTGGGCAGCAGGTAGAAGATGGTGAAGGTGATGGCGCAGATGGCCAGCAGGATGCCGGCGACGCCGAGCAGCCGGCGCCCGAGGTAGAGGATCACGACCGTCCTCCCTTCGGGTCGAGGATGTCGCGCAGCGCGTCACCGAGCAGGGTGAAGGCGAGGACGGCGACGAACAGGAAGACCGTCGGGATGAGGAAGTACGTCGGGTCGGTCTCGTAGAAGACGATCGATTCGGCGATCATCTGCCCCCAGGAGGGGGTCGGCGGCCGGACGCCCACGCCGAGGTAGGAGAGCGCGGCCTCGGTGGCGATCATGCCGGGGATCAGCAGGGTGGTGTAGGCGATGATCGGCCCGGAGACGTTGGGCAGGATCTCCCGGGTGAGGATGCGCCAGGACCGGGCGCCGCCGACCTTGGCCGCCTCGACGTACTCGCGGTGCTTGAGCGAGAGGGTCTGGCCGCGGACGACGCGGGCCACGCCGGGCCAGCCGAACAGGCCGATGACCACGGTCATCAGCAGGATCCGGTTGACGTCCCTGGCCACCGACATCATCGCGATCATGAAGATCAGCGACGGGAACGACATCGTGAGGTCCATCAGCCGGGACAGCATGCTGTCGATGCGGCCGCCGAAGTAGCCGGCCGCGATGCCGGCCAGGGTGCCGGCGACGACGACGACGGCGGTGGCGACGAACGCGATCAGCAGCGACACCTGGCCGCCGTGCAGGACCCGGGCGAACAGGTCGCGGCCGGTGGCCGGCTCGACGCCGAACCAGTGCCGGGCGCCGACGCCGCCGAAGTCGCCCTTGGGCAGGCCGCCCAGGTAGGCGTCGACGGCGCGCTTGTCGAACTCCTCGGCGTTCCAGCCGCCGAGCGCGCTCAGCGGGCCGGCCAGCACGGCCATCAGGACGAGGAGGACGACCATGATCAGGCCGAAGCGGGCGGAGCCCTTGGCCCACAGCTGGTCCCAGACCAGCCGCCAGGGCCCGCGCCCGGAGGCTTTCGCGGGGCCCGCCGCCGCGACGGGCGCGGCGGCGGGCTCAGTCGTAGTGGTGCTCATGACGGACGGTTCCTCAGCCCTGGCTCTTGGCGGGGTCCTTGAGACCGACGGTGGCCATGTCGATCATGCCGGCGTAGCCCGGGGCACCGAAGGCGCCGGCCACGTTGGTGCCGACCAGCAGCGCGCGGCGCTGCCACATGAGCGGGACGGCCGGGGCCTTCTGCAGGAGCGCCTCGTCCAGCTTCTTCCAGGCCTCGTTGGCCTCGTTCACGTCCGGGAGGGCCGCGATGCGGTCCATCTCGTCCATGGTGGCCTGGTCGCGGAACTGGCTGTAGTTGCCCTGGTTGCCCTTGTCCTTGATGGTGCGGCCGTCGAACAGGAAGGGCAGGAAGGTGGCACCGGACGGGTAGTCCGGGCACCAGCCGTTGATGGTCAGCTCGGGCGCGGCCTTGGCGTCGCCGAGGGTGTCGGTGAACGCCGACGGGTCGACGGTGTTGACGGTGACCTGGATGCCGGCCTTGGACAGCGACTGCTGGACGGCCTCGCCGCGGGTCTTGTCACCGAGCGAGACGGTGAGGGAGACCTTGAGGTCGGTCTTGCCGGCCGCCTTGAGCAGGTCCTTGGCCTTCGCCGCGTCGCCGGCGGCCGGGATCTTCAGCGGGTCGGCCTTGACGCCGCCGGTCAGCGACGGCGGCAGGAAGGAGGTGGCGACGTCGGCGATCGCGGGGCCGCCGAAGGCCGTGACCTGGGCCTCGCGGTCGACCGCCCACATGACGGCCTCGCGGACCTTCGGGTCGTCGAACGGCGCCTTGGAGGTGTTGAGGTAGAGGCTGTCGGTGCAGCCGGTGCGCTCGGCCACCATGCGGGCCTTGACGTCGGCCTTGGGCAGCACCTTCGCGACCGACTCGGGGCGCATCCAGGGCATCTCGATCGCGGAGGCGTCGGCGCCGTCGCTGGCGATGATGCGGTCGTCGACCTGGCCGCCCTTGAGGCCCTGGGTGACGACGATCTTGTCCGGGTAGGCCTTGCGGATCGGGTCCGTGGACGCGTCCCAGTTGCTGTTGCGGACCAGCACCAGCTGCTTGCCGCGGTCGTAGCTCTCGATCTTGTACGGGCCGGAGGAGAACGGCCGCATGTCGTACTGGGTGCCCTTCTCCTGGGCCGGCGGCACCGGCGCGAAGGTGGGCAGGGTCGCGGTGTAGGCGAACTCGGCGACCGGGCGCTTGAGGCGGAAGACGATGGTCTTGTCGTCCGGCGTCTCGATGCTCGCCAGGTGCTCGCCGGTCAGCGGGCCCTTGTAGTTCTCGCCGCCGGCCAGGTACTGGGCCGCGTAGTCGGGGCCACCGGTGAGGTCCGGGGAGAACGAGCGCTCGACGTTGTACTTGATGTCGGACGACTTGATCGGCGAGCCGTCCTCGTACTTCAGCCCGTCGCGCAGGGTGAAGGACCAGGTCTTGCCGCCGTCGGACGGGCGGCCGGTGTCGGTGGCCAGGTCGGGGACGATCTGGTTGCCGGCGTCACCGGGCTCGGCCTTGAAGGTGACCAGGGTGCGGTAGATCAGCCGGGTACCGAAGTCCATCTGCGGCAGGGTCCAGTTGCGGGCCGGGTCGAGGTGGGCGAAGTCCTGGTTGGTCAGCACGGTCAGGGTGCCGCCCTTGACCGGGGTGCCGCCCACGGCCGTGCCGGTGTCGGCACCGGGTCCCTTGGTGGAGCTGGCAGCGGCGGTGTCGCCGGAGCCGCTGTCGCTCTTGTCCTTGCTTCCGCAGGCGCCGAGCCCGAGGGTGAGTGCCGCCGCGATGGCCGCCGCGAGGGCGGTCTGGGTACGCCTGTTCATATCTGACTCCGCAGTGGGGGGCCCGCCGAGAAGGCCCGTCGTCCAACCCCGGGGGTGGATCCGGGGCCCGGCCGGGAGGGCGACCTCAGGGGGTCTAGCCGCTCCGCGGTGTGACCCGTAACATAGTAATGTGAAATTGCACTGCACAAGAGGTGACGCCACCCGTTACCGAGATGTGTCCGTGCAGCCCCTCCTCCCCCGACTTCGCACCACGCGTTTAGGAGTACCCGGTGACCCTCCGTCAGACCGGCCTCAACACCGGAAGCCACGACCTCCCGGTGTCCGCCGCGCTCAACGCCTTCATGGGCACCTCCTGGGCCCCCACCCCGCTCCCGGCCGAGGACCGCGTCCCCGGCTACGCCGTCACCCCCGGGCGGCGCACCCGGCTGTCCGCGGCCTTCCCCGGCGAGCGCCTGATCGTCCCGGCCGGCCGGCTCAAGGTCCGCAGCAACGACGTCGACTACCGCTTCCGCCCGCACAGCGCCTACGCCTGGCTGACCGGCCTCACCGGCGAGGACCAGGTCGGCCACGTGCTCGTCCTGGAGCCGACCGGCCCCGACGGCCACGAGCCCGTCCTCTACCTGCGGCCCCGCTCCCCCCGCGGCGGCGCCGACCCGGTGCGCGGCGCCGAGTTCTTCCGCGACCGCCGCTACGGCGAGTTCTGGGTCGGCCGCCGCCCCGACCTCGACGAGGCCGCCCGGCTCACCGGCGTGCGCGTCGAGCACCTCGACGAGCTGGACAAGCTGCTCACCGGCCCGCAGCCCGCCACCCGGGTGCTGGCCGGCGTCGACCCCGAGCTCGACGCCGCCACCGGCCGCCCCGGCCCCGCCGCGCTCGTCGACGCCGACGGCCTCTTCGCCGCCGTGCTGTCCGAACTGCGACTGGTCAAGGACACCTGGGAGGTGGAGCAGCTCCAGCTCTCCGTCGACCACACCGTGCTCGGCTTCGAGGACGTCGTCCGCGCCCTGCCCGCCGCCCTGCGCCACCACCGCGGCGAGCGCTGGATCGAGGGTGTGTTCAACCTCCGCGCCCGCGCCGAGGGCAACGGCATCGGCTACGAGACCATCGCCGCCAGCGGCGCCCACGCCGGCGTCCTGCACTGGATCCGCAACGACGGCGCGCTCGACCCGAACTCCCTGCTGCTGCTGGACGCCGGTGTCGAGACCGACACCCTCTACACCGCCGACATCACCCGCACCCTCCCGCTGAGCGGCACCTTCACGCCGGTCCAGCGCCAGGTCTACGAGCTGGTGCTCGCCGCCCAGCAGGCCGGCATCGACACCCTGCGCCCCGGCGCCCGCTTCCGCGACTTCCACGCCGCGGCCGCTCGGGTCATCGCCGAGGGCCTCGCCGACTGGGGCGTGCTGCCCGTCTCCGCCGAGGAGGCGCTCGCCGAGGACAGCGGCCTCTACCGCCGCTACACCCTCTGCGGCACCGGCCACATGCTCGGCCTCGACGTCCACGACTGCGCCAAGGCCCGCGCCGAGACGTACCTGGACGCCGTCCTGGAGGAGGGCCACGTGCTCACCGTCGAGCCCGGCCTCTACCTCCAGCCAGACGACGAGACCCTCCCCGCCGAGCTGCGCGGCATCGGCGTCCGGATCGAGGACGACCTGGTCGTCACCGCCGACGGCGCCCGGCTGATGTCCGGCGCGCTGCCCCGCAGCGTCCCGGCCATCGAGGCCTGGATGGCCGAACTGCTCGGCTGAGCCCGCGGTTGCCGGCCCCACGGCGGTCGGGCCGGCACCGTCAGGGGGCCTGTCTCCTGGACCCGGAACACCGGGTCCAGGAGACAGGCCCCCGGGAACGGCCGCAGGGCCGCCGGGCTCACCGCCCGGCGGCCCCCGCCTCCTCCCACCCCCGCCGCCGGGCCGCTCCGTGCCGCCCGGTGTCCCGTCCCGGCCCACAGGTGCATCGCCCCGGTGTCACCGCGGGCGGCCGCGGCCGCCCGCAGCGGCTGGGTCAGATGGTGCACCTCCGGATAGGCGGCGGGCGCGTACGGCCCGTACAGGTCGATGAACGCGTTGCGCAGACCCCGCGCCGGGCGCCCGGTGAACGCCCGGGTCACCGCCGTCGCTTCGAACTCCGTCAGCGCCGCCCGGTGCGCCGCCGAGGTACCCGCCTCGTCCGCCCGCAGCAGCGCCGTCCCCAGCTGGACCGCCACCGCCCCGGCCCGCAGCGCGGCCGCGACCGACACCCCGTCGGCCAGCCCGCCCGCCGCGACCAGCGGCAGCCCCGTCACCGCCCGCACCTCGGCCAGCAGCGCGAGCAGCGGGACCTCCCCCGGCCGGTCCGCGACCCCGTGGGTGGCCCGGTGCCCGCCCGCCTCCGGGCCCTGCACGCACAGCGCGTCCATCCCGACCGCCTCGGCCCGCCGGGCCTCCTCCGGCGTGGTCACCGTGCCCACCTGGAACACCCCCGCCGCCCGCAGCGCCCGCGCCTCCTCGGCGGCGGGCAGCCCGAAGGTGTACGAGACCACCGCGACCGGCCCGGCGAGCAGCGCGGCGATCTTGGCGTCCCAGTCGTCCCGGTCCGGCCCGATCGCCTCCGGCAGCACGACCCCGTGCCGCTCCGCCTCGGGCCGCAGCCGCTCCCGGTAGGCGGCGACCGCCGCCGGGTCGCCGGGCGCGGCCGGCACGAAGAGGTTCACGCCGAACGGACCGTCCGTCACCTTCCGGGTCAGCTCGATCTGTTCGGCCATGGCGGCGGCACTCCGGTAACCGGCGGCCAGGAAGCCCAGCCCGCCCGCCGCGTTGACCGCGGCCACCAGCTCGGGCGTGGTCGCCCCGCCGGCCATCGGTGCGCCGATCACGGGCACGGCGAGTTCGTCGAGTCGGACGGCCATCCGGGGATCCTCCGATCACATGGCACACGAGGTCGCCGACCACCCTACGCCCGCCGTTCCCCCGGCCTCCGCGCCGTCACCCCGCCCCGCACCCCCGCCCCTCACCCCCCGCGCCGGATCAGCCCCCGGGCC
>NZ_JZWY01000558.1:0-601 GCF_000966955.1 Streptomyces sp. NRRL S-495 | reverse complement strand
TCCTGGAGCGGTCCGGAAGCGGGTCGGCGGCAGGGGCGGAAGCGGTCCGGCGGCCGACCGGGCCGATCGGCTGATGATCAACTCTGTGTAGGGTGCTGCCATGAGGTTCGGGGTGCTCGGCCCGTTGGCCGTGTGGGACGACGACGGTGCGCCCGTCCGGGTGCCCGAGACCAAAGTGCGCGCCCTGCTGGCCGACCTGTTGCTGTACGAGGGGCGGCCGGTGCCGGCGGACCTCCTGGTCGACGACATCTGGGGCGAGGCCGTGCCCGCCAACCCGGCCAACGCGCTCCAGGCCAAGGTCTCCCAGCTGCGCCGGGCGATCGGCCGCGACCGGGTGACCCACCAGCCGGCCGGATACCGGCTCCGGCTCGACGGGGGCGCCGCCGAGGTCGACGCCGCCGGCTTCCGGGAGCTGGCCGGGCAGGCCCGCGGCGAGGCCGACGCACGCGCCCGGGCGGCGGTGCTCACCCGGGCGCTCGCCCTGTGGCGCGGAGAGCCGTACGCCGACTTCGCCGACGAGGAGTTCGTCCGCCCGGCCGCCCAGCGCCTGGCCGAGGAGCGGCTCGCCGTCGTCGAGGAGCTGGCGGAGGCCCGGCTGGAC
>NZ_JZWY01000557.1:0-906 GCF_000966955.1 Streptomyces sp. NRRL S-495 | reverse complement strand
CCGGCTGGACTTCGACGATCCGCTGCTGCTCGGCGAGGTGGCCGAGCTGGTGGACCGTCATCCCTTGCGCGAGCGCCTGCGAGCCGTACAGATGCGGGCCCTGTACCGGGCCGGCCGGCAGAGCGAGGCGGTCGCCGCCTACGGCGAGCTGCGGGCGCTGCTGGCCGAGGAGCTGGGGCTCGACCCGACGCCCGAGGTGGCGGCGCTGTACGAGGCGATCCTGCGACAGGACGCCGTCCTCCGGCCCGCCGCGGCCGTGGCGGAGCTCCGGCCCGCTCCGGCCCGCCCGCCGGTCGACTCCCCGAACAGCGGCACCGGGGCCGGGGCCGGGACCGACAGTGCTGTCGGACAGGAGGCGGACCAGTGGGCCTTCCACGGTGCGTACCTGCCCGCCCCGCGGAACGCACTGGTCGGGCGCGGCCCCGCGCTGGAGGCCCTCGCCCGACTCGTCCGCACCGAGCGGCTGGTCACGCTGACCGGCCCCGGGGGAGTGGGCAAGACGCGGCTCGCGCTGGCCCTCGCGCGCCGGCTCGCGGACGGTCCGGAGGCCGGTGCACCGGACGGGGTCCGGTTCGTCGAACTCGCGGCCCTGCCCGCCGATGCCGCCGACCTCGCCCAGGCGGTGGCCGCTGCGCTCGGTCTCCGCCAGGTCGCCGGACCGGCCGCGCACCGGGCCGGCCCCGTCCCGGCCTTGGCCGCTGTCCTGCGTGGCCGCCGGGTCCTGCTCGTCCTGGACAACTGCGAGCACGTGATCGAGCCGGCCGCGGACCTCGTCGCGAGCCTGCTGGACGGCGCGCCGGGGCTGACCGTCCTGGCCACCAGCCGGGAGTCGCTGCGCCTGCCCGGCGAGGCGGTGTTCCCGGTGACCCCGCTCGATCCGGTCGCCGCCGCCCAGCTGTTCGTCGA
>NZ_JZWY01000556.1:0-3306 GCF_000966955.1 Streptomyces sp. NRRL S-495 | reverse complement strand
GGTTCGTCCCGCCCGCGGGGAACGACGGGAACGACGGGAACGACGGGACGCAGGACGAGCGGTCGGGCGGCGAGGGGCCGGCGGAGGACGGGGACGGGACGCGGGCCGCCGTGGCCGAGATCTGCCACCGCCTGGACGGAATCCCGCTCGCCCTCGAACTCGCGGCCACCCGGGTGCGGGCCATGGGAGTGCGGGAGCTGGCGGCCCGCCTCGGCGACCGGTTCCGGATCCTCGGCTCCGGGCAGCGCGGGCTCCCGGCCCGGCAGCAGACCCTGCGCGCGGTGATCGACTGGAGCTGGGACCTCCTCACCCCGCCCGAGCGGACCGTCCTGCGGCGGCTGGCCGTTCCCGTCGGCGGGTGCTCCCTGCCGGCGGCCGAGGCGGTGTGCGCGGCGTCCGGCATCGACCGTGACGACGTCCTCGACCTGGTCGGCCGGTTGGTCGACCGCTCGCTCGTCGAGGCCGTGCACACCGGCGACGGTCCGCGCTACGACCTGCTCGAATCCGTCGCCGCCTACGCCCGCGACCGGCTCCACGAGTCGGGCGAGTTCCCGGACACCGCGGCGCGCCACGCCGGGTACTTCCGGGAGCTGGCCGCACAGGCCGGAGCCGGGCTGCGCGGACCTGGACAACGGCTCCAACTCGCGCGGCTGGACGCGGAGTCCGCCAACATCCGGGCCGCCCTCGACCACCTCGTGCGGGTCGGCGACCAGGACGGCGCCGCCCGCACGGCCGCCGCACTGGGCCCCTGGTGGCTACTGCGCGGCCGCCTCCACGAGGCCCGGCGCACGCTCGCCGCCGTCCTGGCGGCCCTCGACGGTCCTACGGCCACGGCCACGGCCACGGCCACGCCCGCGCCCACCGCTCCCGCCTCCGCCGCGGCCGTCGCCGAACTCCGCCTGCTGCACGACGCGTTCGCCATGCTCACCGGCCACCGGCCGCCCGAGCGGGACTGCCCCGAGGCGGAGATCGACGACCCGCTGCGGCGCGGCCGGGCACTCTGGCTGTTCGCCTACGGCCTGCACCACGCGGGTGACCCGGTTGCGGCGGAAGCGGTCGGAACCCGTGCCCTGGACCACTGCGCCGCCGCCGGCGACCGCTGGGGCACCGCCGCGGCGCGCGCCCTGCTGGCCCGCACCGCACTGGCCGCCGGGGACCTCGCGGCGGCCCGCCGCAACGGCCGCGCCGCCGCCGAGGAGTTCCATGAACTCGGCGACTCCTGGGGCGAGTTGCAGTCCGTTTCGCCGCTCGCCGCACTCGCCGAGATCGAGGGTGACTACGCCGGCGCCGAGGCCCGCCACGCCGCCGGGCTGCGCCTCGCGGAAGAGCTCGGCCTGGCTGTGGAAGCCTCCGCCTGCCTCGTCGGCCTGGGCCGCCTCGCACTTCTCACCGGTGACTGGAAACGGGCCCGACTGCTCCACGAACGGGCCCGCCGTGCGGCGGCCGAGCAGGGACACGTCTTCGGCGAGGTCTTCGCGATCATGGGACTCGCACTCGGCGCACGCCGCGCCGGCGACCTCGACGACGCGGAACGCCACCTCAGGGCGATGCGGGACGACTACCCGTCGTCGACCGCGGGACGGCACATGATCGAGGTGGAACTCGGTTTCGTCGCCGAACTGCGCGGCCTGCCCGCGGAGGCCGCGGCCCACCAGGCGCGCGGCCTGGCGCACGCCCGGCAGTTGGCCGAGCCGCGGGCCCTCGCCCTCTCCCTGGAGGGCACCGCCGGCGCGGCCGCGGCCGCCGGTGGCACCGAGGGGTTCACCCGGGCGGCGCTGCTCCTCGGTGCCGCCGACGCCGCCCGCCGCAGCGCCGGCGGCCCGCTTCCGTCCGGCGAGCGCGCGGACGTGGACCGGATCGCCTCGGCGGTCCGCACAGCCCTCGGCGCGGCAGGCTTCGCCGCCGGCTTCGACGAGGGCACGTCCCTCTCCCTCCAGGATGCCGTCCGGACCGCCACCGGGGCCTGAACGGTCCGCCGTCCCCTCGTCGGTCCGGCGAGGCGTCAGGCGCGGTCGGCGGCGGGTCGGTGGCAGGTCGGTGACGGGTCGGTGACGGGTCGTTCGGGTGGGCGGCCGCTTCTCCCACGGGGTGTCGTGCTCGCGGCATGTTCCTGACGATCACAACCCTGGACCCCGCCGGAGGCGGGCCAGTACGGTGGGCGCGCCGCTGGGAGCCCGCCCCTGAACACGCCTTCGGGCTGTCCCTTCTCGGGCTGCTCGACCGCGCGCGCAGCAGCGACGGCGAGAGCTGACCAGCGCTCGAAGTCGGATTGCACCGGGACGCCCGACAGGGCCGGTTCCGGTGTCGTGGCAGGTTCGGAGGGGGATCGACAATGGCGTCGGCGGGCACGTTCGGGTTCGGCCTGGTTCATCGGGCGTTCGAGGAGATGGCGAGACGGGCTCCGGACGACATCGCCGTGGTGGCGGGGGCGGTCCGGACCACCTACGGGGAACTCGACCGGCGGGCCGGTGCGGTGGCCCGTGAGCTGCGCCGGTCGGGGGTCCGGCGGGGTTCGCTGGTGGGCGTGTGCCTGGAGCGGGACGAGTGGTTGGTCCCCGCGCTGCTGGGGGTCTGGAAGGCCGGTGCGGCGTACGTGCCGCTGGATCCGGCGTACCCGGCGAGCCGGTTGGAGTTCATCGCCGCGGACGCCGGGATCTCCCGTCTGGTCTCCTCGGCGGCCGTCCTCCGGCGCCGCGGCGACGTCCTCCGGGCCACCGGCGTCGGCGTGCTGGACGTCGGGACGGTGGGTTCGGGCGGCGACGAGCAGGCCGACGGCGCGGACGGCGAGGGCGAGCCGACGGACGCCGCGTACGTGATGTACACCTCGGGCTCGACCGGTCGGCCCAAGGGGGTGGTGGTCGAGCACCGCAATGTGGCGGCCCTGCTGCAGTGGGAGTCGTCCGTGTACTCGACCGACGAGCTCCGCGGGATGCTGGCCGCGACCTCGGTCTGCTTCGACCCGTCGGTGACGCAGCTGTTCCTCCCGCTGCTCTGCGGCGGGACGGTGATCCTGGCCGAGAACCTGCTCGCGCTGTCCGCCCTTCCCGCACGGGACCGGGTCACGATGGTCTACGGGACGCCGTCCGCGCTGGCCGCGCTGGTGCGTGAGCCGCTGCCGCCGGGCGTGCGCACCGTCCGCGCGGGCGGCGAACCGCTCACCCGGGCCCTCGCGGACCGGATCCACGCCAACGCCGGTGTACGACGGGTCGTCCAGAGCTACGGCCCGACCGAGTGCACCGTGAGCTGCGTGACGCACGAGGTGCCCGCGGCCGGACGGGCGGAGCCGCCGATCGGGTCGCCCTACGC
>NZ_JZWY01000555.1:0-2235 GCF_000966955.1 Streptomyces sp. NRRL S-495 | reverse complement strand
CGGGGAGCGGACTCTCGGTGCGCGACGACGCCGGAAACCCGCTGGGAGACGGCGAGACCGGGGAACTCTGGGTGTCCGGTCCGCTGGTCGGCCGGGGCTATCTGGCCAGGCCGGAGCTGACGGCCGAACGGTTCGTCACGGACGCCGCCGGAGTCCGGCACTACCGGACCGGCGACCTGGTGCGGCGGGTCGACGGGCTGCACCACTTCGCCGGGCGGATCGACGACCAGGTGAAGGTCCGCGGCTTCCGGATCGAGCTGGGCGAGGTCGAGGCGACCCTCGCGGGGCATCCGGCCGTCCAGCACGCCGTGGCCCTGGCACCGGCCGACGAGGACGGCACCAGGCTTCTCCTGGCCTACGCGGAGTCGGCCGACCGGACGCTCACCGAGGCGGGGCTCCGGTCCTGGCTGCGGGACAGGCTGCCGGACCACCTGGTCCCCTCCCGGATCGCCGTCCTCGACCGGCTGCCCGTCGGACCGACCGGCAAGACCGATCGCGCCGCACTGGCCGCGCTGGCGTTCGGCCGCGTCGTCGACACCGAGTACGCCGCCCCGCGCACCGGCACCGAGCAGCGGATCGCGGAGACCGTCGCCGGTGTCCTCGGTCTGGGTGCGGCGGAGGTCGGCATCCACGACGATTTCGGGGCGCTCGGCGGGCACTCGCTGGCGGCCGCCCGCGTCTGCGCCGTCCTGGGCCGCGAGTTCGGCACGGGCGTCTCGCTGACGGACTTCCTCGCCGCACCCACCGTCGCCGGACTCGCCTCGCTGCTCGCCTCGCTGCTGCGGGCCGGGTCGGCCGACCGCCCGGGCAGCGCACCGGAACCCGCGCTGGTCCGTCACACCGGGCGGGACAGCTACCCGCTGACGGCCGCGCAGCAGGGGATGTGGCTGCTGCGGCAGATCGGCTCCGGCGAGCGCGCCACCACCATCGCCTTCCGGCTGCGCCTGCGCGGACTGCCGGGCACGGCGCGGCTGCGGGCCGCGTTGGACGCGGTGGTCGAGCGGCACGAGGTGCTGCGCAGCGTCGTGCTGGCGGGTGGTGCGGTGACTGGTGGCGCGGTGACAGGTGCCGTGGTGGATGCCTCCGGTCGGGCGGTCGACGAGGAGCCGGTCGCCTCGGTCCGCCCGCCCGCCCCGGTGCCGTTCGAGGAGCACGATCTCCGGGGAGTGTCCGGGCCGGAGCAGGTGAAGCAGGCGGCCGAGCTGACGCGCGCGGCCGCGAGCCACGCGTTCGACCTCGCCACCGAGACACCGCTCCTGCGGGCCGCGCTGCTCCGGCTCGACGAGGACGAGGCCGAACTGGTCGTCGTGACCGACCATGTGGCGTTCGACGGCTGGTCGATCGGTGTGCTGATGTCGGAGCTGGTCGACAGGCTGGCGGGGAGGGCGGACGACCGGTCCGGCAACGGCGCGGGCCTCGCGCCGCCGCCCGTCCAGGTCGGCGACATCGCGCTGCACGAGCGTGCGCTCGCCGCCGGGCCCGACCGGGTCGAGGAGCTGCGGGCCTTCTGGGCCCGGGAGCTGGCGGACGCCGTCCCGCCGCACGACCTCCTCCCTGCTGCGATCGCTGGCCTTGCTGCTCCTGCGGGCCCCGGTCGCCCGGGCGGCGAACGGCTGGCCCGTCCCCTCGACGCCGGGACGGCGGCCGTGCTGCGCGAGCTCGCCGCCGACTGCGGATCCACTTCGTTCGCGACCTTCCTGACCGCGCTCGGCGTGCTGGTCGCCGGTCTCACCGGCCGGTCCGACGTCGTCCTCGGCGCAGCGGTGGCGCACCGGGCGCACCCCGAGCTGGAGGCGGTGGTCGGGCCACTGGTCGGGATCAGCCCGATCAGGCTGAGGCTGGCGGAGGGGGAGTCCTTCCGGAGCGCCGTCGGCCGCGCGGCCGCCACCACCGCCCGGGTCATGGACCACCCGGGGTTCACCGTGCAGGACGCCTTCGAGGCGGCCGGCATCGGGCACCCCCGGGGAACGATGGGCACCCCGGTCGTGCTCTCGCTCCAGCCGGCCGGCCTTCCGGTGGCGGTGGAGCACGAGGGCGTCCGACTGGAACTGCTCGGTGAGGCGACCGGCGGCGGGACGCAGGCACCGCTGACCGTGTTCGTCAACGAGACGGTGCAGGGGCCCGAGCTCCGGATCGCGTACGACACGGACCGGTTCGGCCCGGCCGACGCCGAGGCGTTCGCCGACCGGCTGCTGCGGATCCTGTGCGCCGCGGCGGCCGATCCGGACCTTCCGC
>NZ_JZWY01000554.1:0-1288 GCF_000966955.1 Streptomyces sp. NRRL S-495 | reverse complement strand
CTGGAGCTGGTGAGCGCGGCGGAGCGGGCCGAGCTGCTCGCCGCCGGCACCGGGGTGCCGCTGCCGACCGACGGTCCGCCGACCGTGGTGGCGGCCGTGCTCGAACAGGCCGCCCGGCGGCCGACGGCGGTGGCCACCTCCGACTCGGCGGGCGAGGTCAGTTACGCGGAACTGGCCGAACGGTCCCGGCGCGTGGCCGTGGCCCTGCTCGCGGCGGCGCCGTTCGATTCCGAGGTGGGGCCGGCGGCCGGACCCGAGGCAGAACCGGCGACGTCGTTCACCGTCGGGGTCTGCCTTCCCCGCGACCGCTACCTGCCCGCGGCCCTGCTCGGCGTCCTGCGAGCCGGTGCGGCCTACGTCCCCCTGGAGCCGGACCAGCCCGTCGAACGGCTGCGCGCCCAACTCGCCGACTCCGGCGCGACCGTCGTCATCGCCGCCGGGGAGACCCTCGCGCTCGCCGGTGAACTGGCC
This sequence comes from Streptomyces sp. NRRL S-495, assembly GCF_000966955.1. Classification (NCBI taxonomy): domain Bacteria; kingdom Bacillati; phylum Actinomycetota; class Actinomycetes; order Kitasatosporales; family Streptomycetaceae; genus Streptomyces; species Streptomyces sp. NRRL S-495. The sequence goes on along the minus strand of NZ_JZWY01000554.1, from coordinate 817 downwards.
GGGACGGTCGGTGCCGGCGTCCTCGATCTGGGCGGCCCGGGCAGCCCCGGGCCCGTGTGGGTGCACTTTGCAAAGTCCCCGAACACTTTGCAAAGTGCGCTGCGCACTTTGCAAAGTCCACCCGCGGGGCCGGTGACGCTGCCCGAGGCGGCGCCCGAGGGGCTGGCCTATGTGCTGTACACCTCCGGTTCGACCGGCCTGCCCAAGGGCGTGGAGGTCACCCATGCGAACCTGGCGGCCTTCGTGGCCGCGATGCGGATCACGCCGGGCGTCCGGCCCGACGATGTGATGCTCGGGCTCACCTCACCGGCCTTCGACGTGTTCGGGTTCGAACTCTGGGTCGGCCTGGCCTGCGGGCTCCGGCTGGCGATGCTGGACCGGGAGGCCGCGGTGGACGGGTATGCCGTCGCGCGGTTCATCGACCGGGCCGGGGTGACGCTGATGACCGCCACGCCGACGACGCTTCGGATGCTGGTCGCCGCCCAGTGGTTCGGGCCGGGGGTGCGCGTCGTCAGCATCGGCGAGCCGATGGACCCCGGGCTGGCGGGCGAACTCCTGGCACGGACGGGCGAGTTGTGGAATGCCTACGGGCCGACTGAGAGCACGGTCTACTCGACCCTGGCACGGGTGGGGACTCCCGTCGGCGAGGCGGTGCCGATCGGCCGCCCGCTGGCCGGGGAGACGGCCTATGTGCTGGACGCCATGGGCCGGTTGGTGCCGCCGGGAGTGACCGGCGAGCTGTGGATCGGCGGTGCGGGTGTCGCCAGGGGCTACCGCAACCGGCCCGACGCGACCGCGACGGCGTTCGAGGCGGACC
>NZ_JZWY01000553.1:0-1189 GCF_000966955.1 Streptomyces sp. NRRL S-495 | reverse complement strand
CGTTCGCACCCGGCGGGAGGCGCTACCGGACCGGCGACCTGGCCCGCTGGCGGCCCTGGGGGTCCCCCCGGCCGGAGGCTGGGGGAGGGTCCCCCCGGCCGGAGGCCGGGGGAGGCACCCTCGAATTCCGGGGCCGCCGCGACCAGCAGGTGAAGCTGCGCGGCCACCGGGTCGAACTCGGCGAGATCGAGACCGCCCTGCGCACCGAACCGGCGGTACTGGACGCGGCCGTCGTGCTCCTCGGCGCCGGGGCGGACGCCCAGCTGGTCGGCTATCTCGCGGTGGGCCCCTCGGCGGCGACCGCCTTCAGCACGCTCGCGGTCGAGGAGCGCCTGCGCGCCCGCGTCCCGGACCACATGGTGCCCCGGAGGTGGGTCGTGCTCGACGTCCTGCCCCTGACGGCCTCGGGCAAGGTGAACCGGGGTGCCCTCCCCGCGCCCGGGCTCGAATCAGGCCGTGAACCCGGCCGCGACCGGATCGCGCCGCGCACCGATGCCGAGCTGCTGGCGGCCGAGGTGTGGGAGGCCGTGCTCGGTGTCGCCGAAGTCGGCGCCCACGACGACTTCTTCGCGCTCGGCGGGCATTCGCTGGCGGCCACCCGGGTCGCGGGCCGGCTGATGGCGGCACTGGACCTCGCCGTGCCGGTGCGGCTGCTGTTCGAGCACCCGGTCCTGGCCGACTTCGCCGCCGGGCTGGAGGCGCTGCTGCTGGCCGACCTCGTCGCGTCGCCCGACCTCGTCGCATCGCCCGGTCCCGGCGACTCGCCCGCATCGCCCGACCTCGCCACCCCCGCCTCCCACCCCGCCGGCGGTGCCGCATGACCGAGGTGTCCGCCGAGCGGCGGGACCCCCAGCTCGCCGACGCCCTGCGGGCCCGGCTGGCCTCGGCCCGCCGCACCGCGGCGCGCAGCATCCCGGCGATACCCGCCCGGCCGGACGGGGACGCGCCGGCCCCGCTGTCGGCCGCACAGGCACGGCTGTGGTTCCTCACCCAGCTGGATCCGGGGAGCACCGCCTACCAGATCCCGGTCGCCCTGCACCTGCACGGACCGCTGGACCGCGCCGCGCTGCTGGGGGCGGTGCGGGACCTCGCCGAACGGCACCAGCTCCTTCGGAGCCTGATCGTCGAGACCGACGGCGAGCCGATGACGGTGGCGGGTCCGGCGGACGCGGTGCCGCTGGCCGAGGTC
>NZ_JZWY01000552.1:0-7607 GCF_000966955.1 Streptomyces sp. NRRL S-495 | reverse complement strand
GGCCGAGGTCGATCTGACGGGGCCGGGCGGGCGGGAGTCGCTGGACCGCCGCCTCCGGGAGGATCTGCGCAGGCCGTTCGACCTGGCGGTGGAACCGCCCGTGCGGGCGATGCTGCTCCGGCTCGGATCCGAGGAACACGTGCTGGCGCTGGCGGTCCACCACATCGCCTTCGACGCCTGGTCGAGGACGGTGGCGGTGGCGGAACTGGCGGCGCTCTACTCGGCCCGGCTCGGGCTCGCCGAGCCTCCCGCGCCGCCGCCGGTCCAGTACGCGGACTACGCGCACTGGCTCTCCCGGCGGCCGGAGGAGGGGGACCGCGCGGAGGCCGACCTGAGCTGGTGGGTCCGTGCGCTGTCCGGTCTGGAGCCGGTCCTCGACCTGCCCACCGACCGGCCCCGCCCAGCGGTCGCGGACCGGACGGGCGCGGAACTGCCGGTGGTCCTGCCCCCCGCTCTGACCGCCAAGGTGCGCGGGCGGGCCGCCGAGGTCGGCTGCACGCCGTTCATGGTGCTGCTCGCGGTCTGGCAGGAGCTGCTGGCCCGGCTGTCGGGCGTCGACGACGTGCCGGTCGGCGTGCCCGAGGCGGGACGACGGCATCCCGACACCGAGCGCACGATCGGCTTCTTCATCAACACACTGACCATGCGGACCGACCTGTCGGGTGGGCCGAGCGGCCGGGAGCTGCTGAACCGGGTGCGGGACGTGGCGTTGGAGGCCTTCGCCCGCACCGAGGTCCCGTTCGAGCGGATCGTGGACCGGCTGCGCCCCGCGCGCGACCTCTCCACCACGCCGATCTTCCAGGTCCTCCTCAACGTGATCGACACCCCGGCGGTGGCGCCGCGCTTCCCGGGGCTGACGGCGAGGGTCTTCGCACCGCCGGCGACAACGGCCAAGTTCGACCTGAACCTGGCGTTCACGGCCACCTCGTCGAGCGGCCCGGGCGACGCCGACGCGACGGGTGATGCCCACGCCCCGGGCGCCACCGGCGACACCTACGAGGGGTCGCTGATCTACCGCACCGACCTCTTCGAGCAGCACACCGCCCAGCGGATCACCGAGTGGTACGCGGTCCTTCTGGACGGCGTGCTGTCCGATCTGGACCGCCCCGTGCGCGAGGTGGCGCTGGAACCGGTGGACGGACCGCTGCTCTCCGGGCCGCGCCGGGAGTTCGACCTCACCCGGCCGCTGCACAGCCCGGTCGAGCGCTGGGCGGCCGAACGGCCCGACGCGACGGCGGTCGTGGGCCCCGACGGTGCACTCACCTACGGGCAACTGGACCGGCGGGCGCACCGGCTCGCGCACCGGCTGCTCGCGGCCGGAGCCGAACCGCACGACCCGGTCGCCGTCCTGGCCGACCGCCGGACCCCGCTCGTGGTCGCCCTGCTCGCCACCCTCAAGGCCGGCGCGACCTACCTGCCGCTCGACCCGGCCTACCCGGACGACCGGCTGGCCGACATCCTGACGACGGCGGGCGCGCGGATCGTCCTGGCTGAGCGGGAGTTCGCGGAGCGCCTCCCGCGGCGCAGCGGCTCGGACCCTGCCGCCGCCGGTCCGGAGCTGCTGATCATCGACGATCGGTCCGCCCCGGAGGGACCGCCGGAACAGCCCGACGACACGGCACCCGGCGTGCCCGTCGATCCGGCCGCCCCGGCCTACCTGATCTTCACCTCGGGCTCCACCGGCCGCCCCAAGGGCGTCACGGTCGAGCACCGGCAGATCACGCACTATCTGCACGCGGTGGCGGAGCGACTGGCGGGCTGCGACGTCGCGGGAGGCTCGTTCGCCCTGGTGTCGACCCATGCGGCGGACCTCGGCCTGACCAACCTGTTCGGGGCGCTGACCACCGGCGGCACGGTGCACCTGGTGGACCGGGAGGTGGCGACCGACCCGGAGGCGTACGGGGAGTACCTGGAGGCGCACCCGGTCGACGCGGTCAAAATGGTGCCGAGCCACCTGGAACTGCTCGCCGCCCACGGGGATCTCCGCCGCGTGCTGCCGCGCAAGCTGCTCGTCCTCGCGGGCGAGGCCTGCTCCTGGGACCTGGTGGCCAGAATCCGGACCGCGCGGCCCGAGCTGGCCGTTCAGGTGCACTACGGCCCGACCGAGACCACGGTGTCCGTGCTCGGCTGCGCCGTGGAGGAGACCCCGCCGACCCGACGTTCGGGGACGGTTCCGATCGGTCGGCCGCTGGCGGACGTGGACTGCTGGGTGGTCGACCCCGAGGGCCGGCCGCTGCCAGCCGGGGTGCCCGGCGAGCTGTGGATCGGCGGGCCGAGCGTGGCGCGCGGCTACTTCGGCCGCCCCGATCTGACCGACGAGCGTTTCGTCCCCGATCCGGTGACCGGCAAGGCGCGGTGCTACCGCTCCGGGGACCGGGTCCGGCTGACCGAGGCCGGACTGTTCGAGTTCCTCGGCCGGGTCGACGACCAGGTCAAGATCCGCGGCTTCCGGGTGGAGCCGGGCGAGGTGGCCACGGCGCTGCGGGACCTTCCGGAGCTCGCCGAGGCGGTCGTGCTGCCGGTCGGCGAGGCCCACGCCGGACGGCTCGCCGCCTGGGTGACTCCCGCGGCGCCCGCGTCCGCCGTGGACGTCGCCCGCGTGCGTACGGCCCTGCGCGGGCGACTGCCCGACTACATGGTGCCCTCGGCGATCGTCGTGCTCCCCGCGTTGCCGCTGAACCCCAACGGGAAGGTGGACAGGTCGGCCCTGCCCGCACCCGAGCCGGTGGCGAGTGCCGGGCACATCGCCCCGAGCACGCCGACCGAGCTGCGCGTCGCCCGGGCCTGGGCGCAGGTCCTCGAACCGGGCGCGGCCGACGGCACGGGCACCGGAGTCGGCGCCGGTATCGGTATCGACGACGACTTCTTCGCCCTGGGCGGTGACTCCTTCCGGGCGGTGCGCGCGGTCCGGGCCATCGACCCGACGCTACGGGTGATCGACCTGTTCACCCGGCCAACCGTTCGCGAGCTGGCCGCCTTCCTCGACGCGGCCGAGGCGGGCGGGCCCGACGGCGAACGTCGCCTGCTGCACCGGCTGGCAGGTCCGCCGCCCGGCCGGCTGCCGACCGTCACCGTGGTCTGCCTCCCCTACGGCGGCGGTTCGGCGGCCGCCTACGGCCCGCTCGCCGCGGAACTGGCCACGGCGATTCCCGGCGCGGCCGTACTGGCCGTGGAACTGCCGGGACACGATCCGGCCCGGCCGGACGAGCCGCTGCTCCCGCTGAGCGTGCTGATCGACCGGGTGGTCGCCGAGCTGGCCGAGCCGACCGGACCGGCTTCGGTAGCAGGCCCCGGCCCGGTGGTGGTGTACGGCCACTGTGTCGGCTCGGCCGCGGCCACCGAACTCGCGCTGCGCCTGGAGGCCGAGGGCGTCCCGGTGACGGGCCTGCTGGTCGGCGGCAGCTTCCCCGGTGCGCGGCTGCCGGGGCGGCTGTCGACCTGGCTGCGCGCCAAGTTCCCGGCTACCCGCTGGACCTCGGACCGGGCCTACCGGGACTTCCTGCGCACCCTCGGCGGCATCGACGACGACGGCGACGGGACCGGCAACGGCGACGGTGACGGGAACAGCGCGGCGAACGGTGAAGCGGCCGACGCGGCGCAGCGGACCATGCTGCGCGCGCTGCGCCACGACGTGGACCAGGCCCAGGGCTGGTTCACCGGCGAACTGACCAGGCCCGACGCCCGCAGGCTGCGCGCGCCGGTGCTCTGCCTGATCGGCGAACGCGACCGGTCCACGGAGCTCTACGAGGAGCGGTTCGCGGAGTGGGGGGCCTTCGCCGACCGGGTCGAGCTGGCCACCCTCCCCAGAGCAGGGCACTACTTCCTCAAGCACCAGGCCGCCCAGCTCGCCGCGCTGGTCGGCGAGCGGCTCGGTGCCTGGGCCGGCGGCCTGCTGCCGGAGCCGATCGCGGACGTCACGGTCGTCGGCGGGAGGGCGCGGCGGGACCTCAGGGACTTCTACCTCGTCGCCGCGGGCCAGACGGTCTCGCTGATCGGCAGCGCGCTGACCTCGTTCGCTCTCGGCGTCTGGGCCTACCAGCGCAGCGGGCGGGTCCTCGACTACGCCCTGATCAGCATGCTCGCGATGCTCCCGGCGATCGTCGCGGGGCCGCTGGGCGGCGCGGTGGCGGACCGGATCGACCGCCGCCGGGTGATGCTCGCCTGCGACGCCGTCTCCGCGACCGCCACGGTGTCCCTGGTCGCCGCGCTGTGGAGCGGCAGCCTGGCGCTGTGGCAGGTCGGTCTGATCGTGGGCGTCATGTCGCTGGTGACCGCGTTCCGGCGACCGGCCTACCTGGCGGCCGTCGCCCAGCTCGTGCCCAAGCCGTACCTGGTGCAGGCCAACGGGCTGGCCAACCTCGGCGCCGGTCTGGGGACGCTGATCGCCCCGCTGGCCGGCGGCGCGCTGATCGGGCTGATCGGCCTGCCCTGGGTGGTGGCCGTGGACGTCGCGTCGTTCCTGGTCGGCCTGGCCGCGCTGCTGTGGGTGCGGTTCCCCGACCGGCTCTTCCGTCGGCAGGAGGAGTCCTTCGCCCGGACCGTCGTCGGCGGCTGGCGGTTCCTGGCCCGGCGTCGTCCGCTGCTGGTCATGATCGTGTTCTTCATGGTGGAGAACTACCTGGGCACGCTCGCGGTGACGCTGACGGTCCCGAGCGTGCTCTCCTTCAGCGGCACCACCGCGGTGGGCGTGGTCACCGCGGTCGGCGGCGCGGGGGCCGTGGCGGGCAGCCTGATCGTGGCGCTCTGGGGCGGCACCGCGCGGCGGGCGACCGGCATGGTGGGGTTCGTGGGCGGCGTCGGCCTGGGGGTCGTCCTGGTCGGCCTGCGTCCGTCGGTGACGCTGGCAGCCGTGGGCGCGCTCGTCTGGTGGGCGTCCATGAGCATCCTCAACGCGCACTGGCTGGCGATCATCCAGCTCAAGGTCGGCCCGGACCTCCAGGGCCGGGTGCTCGCCACCAACCAGATGCTCGCCGTCGCGATGACCCCGCTGGCCTTCCTCACCGCCCCGCCCCTCGCCGAGTTCTTCTCCGGCACGCTGGAGCCGGGAGGGGCGCTGGCCGGCACCGTGGGCCGGGTCCTCGGTACCGGGCCCGGCCGGGGCACCGGCCTGCTCCTCGTCGCCTGCGGGGTGCTGCTGATCGTCTGGGCCGTTCTGGGCCTGTCCTACCGCCCTCTGCGGTACATGGAGGACGAGCTGCCGGACGCCGTCACCGGCGCGGAGATCGCCGAGGACCTCGACACCCTCCAGGCCGCGGCCGACCGGGCTCTGTCCGACCGCGCCCTGTCCGACCGTGCTCTGCCCGACCGTCTGTCAGATTCCTCGATCCGCGCCCGTCGTACGGATTGACGAATGATCAAGTGCAACGGTAACAAGGGCCCTGGGTGGCCGGTTGTTCGGCACGTCTGCATCCGCAATGCAAGGAGCAAGGCATGAAAGCGCACGTCAGCTCGATCCTCCTCGGTGTCCAGGACCTGGGCCGGGCCAAGCAGTTCTATACCGAGGGCCTCGGCTGGAAGATCGAGAACGACTTCGGCATCTCGGTCTTCTTCGAGTCGGACGGCGCCTCGCCGGTCGGCTTCTACGACCGCAAGGGTCTGGCCGACCAGGTGGGCACGGACGCCGAAGGCAGTGGCTTCAGTGGCCTGGTGCTGACCTACGTCGTCCGCAGCGAGGCGCGGGTGGACGAGATCATCGCGCAGGCCGCGAAGGCCGGCGCCACGATACTCAAGCCCGCCGGCGCCCTGCCCTGGGGCGGGTACGGCGGCAGCTTCGCCGACCTGGACGGCTACATCTGGAGCCTCGGCTACAGCGCCCAGGGAGCCGACCAGCCGTACGCGGAGTAGCCGCGGTCCCTTGCCCGGTGCTCGCCCGGGGCCGGTGCGGCGCGTGCCGCGCGGTCCCGGGTTCTGCGGAACTCCGCGCAGAGATGATCGCTGAGTGAACTACGGAGATTGACGAGGCATCATGCGCCGGACCTGCCGGTGGCCGTCGTCGGTGTCAGCGCGTCGTCAGTAACGGACCCGGCGGAATCAAGGAAGCATCAGGAGCAGGTCGGCGGGAATCCGGCCCGGACTAGCCTCGGGGTGTTCGAGCCGTAGAGGCGAAGGGTGTCCCACCGGAGGTGAGGTCCACGTGACCGTTCTCAGTGTGTTCCAGCGCCGGCCGCTCCACCCCGGCACCCGTGCCTGGGAGTCCGCGGGGTCGACCCTGGCGGCGATCGTCCGCAGGCTCGCCGACAGCCCGCTCGACAGCACGGTGCTCCAGGCCGTGGGCGGCGCGTCGGCCTCGGGGTCGGCCGGTGCCGCCCGCCGGGGCGGTGGGCCGAGCGCGACCTGGCGGCCGGTCGTGGCCCCGGACGGTACCCGGCGGCTCGAAGCCCGGTGGGACTCCGACCACTGAGCCGCGCGAGCGGCGGTGGGCCGGTGGCGCGGGTAGGTTCGTAGCAGGGAAACCGGCGCCGAGGGCGTCCCGAGGCGTCCCGCGCTCCCGAGGCGCCCGGCCCGTCCGTGATCGTCGGGGCTCGGTGGCCGGGAGAAGGGAAGCCCGTGGACGCCGTGATCGCCGAGGTCGTCCCGCTCGCGATGGGCATCGCCCTGTCGCCGGTCCCCGTCGTCCCGGCGATCTTCCTGCTCTTCACGCCCCGGCCCAGGGCGGCCGCCGGGATGTTCCTGGCCGGCTGGGTGGCCGGGATCCTCGCGGTCGCGTCCGCCCTCGCCGCGCTCGCGGTGTTCGTCGAGGCCCACGAGGAGACGCCGACCTGGGCGTCCTGGGCCAAGACCGGTCTCGGCACGGTGCTCCTCCTGGCCGCCGTGCGGCAGTGGCGTTCCCGTGCGGGGAAGGACACCCCGGCGTGGATGAGGACGCTCACGGATGCCACGCCCGCCAAGGCCCTGCGGCTGGGGGTGCTGCTGTCGGGGGTCAATCCGAAGGTGGTCCTGATGTCGGCGGCCGCCGGGCTGGCGATCGGCGCGGCGGAGCTGGGGTCCCTGCGGACCGTCGCTTCCGTGGCGGTGTTCACCGCGCTGTCGGCCACCACCGTCGCGCTCCCGCTGCTGCTCCACCTCGCCGCGGGCGAGCGCGTCCTCGTCCCGTTGGGCCGGGTGAGGACGTGGCTCGAACTGCACAACGGCGCCGTGACGGCCGTGGTCCTGGCGGTGATCGGCGTCCTTCTGGTGCTCGACGGGGTGTCGGGGTTGTGACCGCCGGGCCCGGGTCCGGCCTGGGGCCGGCCACCTGCGCGTACCAGGCCGGCTGGCGGTAGCTCCCCACCGGGCCGAGGCTGGTGGGGAGCAGGATCGGGCCGGTGGTGGCCCGACCGTGAGGCGGAGGCGGATCCCCCATGCAGCGTTTCCTCCATGCGCGGGAGCGGGCGTCCGGCGGGCCGAACCGCCGGGTCGGCCTCGCCGCGATCGCGCTCGCCGGCTCGGTACTGGTCGCCGCCGGGTGCGCTTCGTCGTCCACCGCCCCGTCCACGGCGTCCTCGAGCCCGTTCTCCCCGGACGCCGGCTCCTTCTCCGGAGAGCTGCCCTCCTCGGTGGCCTCCGCCAAGTCCTCGCTGCTGGAATCGGCGTCGGCGGCGGCGTCCGCGGCGTCCGCCGCCGCCTCC
>NZ_JZWY01000570.1:0-4154 GCF_000966955.1 Streptomyces sp. NRRL S-495 | reverse complement strand
ACTCCTGCGGGATGCCGTCGTTGGAGACGATGGCGATGTGGCCGGGCTCTCCGGCGGGCTTGAGCAGGCCCTTCTGCTGGAGCAGGGCGAGGGTGGGCTGGAGGAAGACGCCGCCGGCCTGCATGTAGACGCCGCCGAGGTCCGGGTTGGCGGCCAGGGTGGACTGGAGCTTGGCGGAGGCGACGTCGCCCTTCCAGTCGGTGGCCAGCTCGATGACCTGGATGCCGGGGAACTTCTCCTTCATGCAGGCGGCGAAGGCCTCGGAGCGGTCGCGCCCGTTGATGGAGCTGAGCGCGCCCTGGAGCTCGGCGACCTTGCCCTTGCCGTCGAGCTGCTTGCCGAGGAACTCGCAGGCCTTGGTGCCGTACGCCTTGTTGTCGGCGCGCACCACCATGTAGACGTTCCCCTTGTCGGGGCGGGTGTCGACGCTGATCACCGGGATCTTCCTGGCGGACAGCTGCTCCAGGGTGGAGGCGATCGCACCGGTGTCCTGCGGGGCCATCACGACGGCCTTGGCGCCGGTGTTCTGGAACACCTGGACGTTGGCGACCAGCTTGGTGACGTCGTTCTGGGAGTTGCTCACCGGCAGGGTGTTCAGGCCCTGCGTGGCGGCGTCCTGCTTGATGTACTGCGCGTAGGAGTTCCAGAAGTCGGAGTCCGCACGCGGCAGGTCGATGCCGAGCGCCGGCTTGCCGCCCGCGGCGGACTCCGAGGCGCTGCCGCGGTTGCAGGCCGTGGCGAACCCCGCCAGGACGACGACGGCGGCGGCCGTGGCCGCGATTCTGGAGGAGCGAGGCTTCATGGTGCTGATCTCCTTGGCTGGGATGTCCGGTGCTCCCCTGTGCGGGGGGCGTGGAGCCGACTGTGCGGGGGCGTGGAGCCGGCGTGGTGGGGGGCGCGAGGCCCGTCCCGGTGGGGCGGGGCGGGCGGGGGAGCCGGCCTCCCTTCCAGCCCTCACCAGGAGGGAGGCCGGTTCCTGGTTGCGGCGGTCCGTGGCAGACGGGACCGGACCGCGCTTCCCACAGTCATCGGATGGCTTGCGGGTCAGGAGGACCATACGAGCCTGACATCTGACTGACAAGAGGAAACCTCGGATGATTCTCAACCGTGACGTCCAGGTTTCCGCCCCGTGTCGTGGATGATGCGAGAAATCCGCCCTGAGCTGCTGATTTGAGGGATGGTTCGATGGCGTACGAGTCGACGGGCCCGGTAAACATCGGAGGACTTCTTGCGGTGGTGTGACGAGACTCGTATGGTCAGGGCGTCACGGATTCATCCGATGTGTTGGCCGGTGAAGAGTCCCGGCCCGCAGACCTACGACGGGAGTCAGGGCATGAAGCTACTGCGGATCGGACCGGCGGGAGAAGAGGTCCCGGCGGCAGTCGGCGACGACGGCCGGGTCTTCGCACTCACGGGCCTGACCACCGACATCGACGGCGCGTTCCTCGCCTCCGGCGGGATCGACCGGGTCCGGGCCGCCCTGGCCGCCGGCGAGCTCCCTCCGATCGACCCGGCCGGCCTGCGGATCGGCGCACCGGTCGCCCGGCCGGGCAAGGTCGTCTGCATCGGCCTCAACTACCGCGACCACGCGGAGGAGACCGGCGCGGCCATCCCCACCCAGCCGGTGGTCTTCATGAAGGACCCGTCCACCGTGGTCGGCCCCCACGACCGGGTACTGATCCCCCGCGGCTCGGTGAAGACCGACTGGGAGGTGGAGCTCGCCGTCGTCGTCGGACGCCGGGCCCGCTACCTGGACTCGCCGGACCAGGCCCTGGCCCATGTCGCGGGCTTCGCGATCAGCAACGACGTGTCCGAGCGCGAGTTCCAGCTGGAGTACTCCGGACAGTGGGACCTCGGCAAGTCCTGCGAGACCTTCAACCCGCTCGGCCCCTGGCTGGTCACCCCGGACGAGGCCGGCGACCCGCAGGCCCTGGGCCTGCGTCTGGCCGTCAACGGCGAGACGCGACAGGACGGCAACACCAAGAACATGATCTTCGACGTCGCCCACATCGTCTGGTACCTCAGCCAGTACATGGTGCTGAACCCCGGAGACGTCATCAACACCGGCACCCCGGCCGGCGTGGCCCTGGGCCTGCCCGGCAACCCCTACCTGCGCGCGGGCGACACCGTCGAACTGGCCATCGACGGCCTCGGCTCCCAGCGCCAGACCTTCTCCCACGCGTGAAAGGCACCACCTTGTCCGCAACCACGGCGCGGATCACCGCCGTCGACACCTACGACATCCGCTTCCCCACCTCACGGGAGCTGGACGGGTCCGACGCCATGAATCCCGACCCCGACTACTCCGCCGCCTACGTCGTCCTGCGCGCCTCCGCGGGCGGCCACGAGGGCCACGGGTTCACCTTCACCATCGGCCGCGGCAACGACGTCCAGGTCGCCGCCATCGACGCGCTGAGCGAGCACATCGTCGGACGCCCCGTCGCCGAGCTGTGCGCCGACCCCGGATCCCTGTACCGCGACCTGATCGGCGACAGCCAGCTGCGCTGGCTGGGGCCCGAGAAGGGCGTGATGCACATGGCGATCGGAGCCGTCGTCAACGCGGTCTGGGACCTCGCCGCCAAGCGCGAGGGCAAGCCGCTGTGGCAGCTGCTCGCCGACGCCGACCCCGAGTGGCTGGTCTCCCAGGTCGACTTCCGCTACCTCACCGACGCGCTGACGCCCGACGAGGCCCTCGAACTGCTGCGCAAGGGCAGGCAGGACGCACCCGACCGGGCCGCCGAACTCGTTCGCCGCGGCTACCCCGCCTACACCACCTCGCCCGGCTGGCTGGGCTACAGCGACGAGAAGCTCACCCGCCTCGCCCAGCAGGCGGTGGCCGACGGCTTCACCCAGATCAAGCTGAAGGTCGGCGCCGACCTGGAGGACGACGTCCGCCGCTGCCGCGCCGCCCGCGAGGCCGTCGGGCCGGACATCCGCATGGCGATCGACGCCAACCAGCGCTGGAACGTCGCCGAGGCGATCGAGTGGACGAACGCCCTCGCCGAGTTCGACCCGTACTGGATCGAGGAGCCCACCAGCCCCGACGACGTCCTCGGCCACGCCGCCGTTCGGCGCGGGGTCCACCCGATCAAGGTCGCCACCGGCGAGCACGTCCAGAACCGCGTCGTCTTCAAGCAGCTGCTCCAGGCCGGCGCGATCGACGTCCTCCAGCTGGACTCGGCCCGGGTGGCCGGTGTCAACGAGAACCTCGCCATCCTGCTGCTCGCCGCCAAGTTCGGCGTCCCGGTCTGCCCGCACGCCGGCGGCGTGGGCCTGTGCGAACTGGTCCAGCACCTGTCGATGTTCGACTACGTCGCGCTCTCCGGGACCACCCAGGACCGGGTGATCGAGTACGTCGACCACCTCCACCAGCACTTCCTCGACCCCGTCGTCATCGACGCCGGCCACTACCGGGCGCCCACCGGACCCGGCTTCTCCGCCACCATGCACCAGGCCACCATCGACACCTACACCTACCCCGACGGCGCGTTCTGGGCGGCCGACCTGGCGGGCAGCGAGAAGGGAGAGGACTCGTGACGACCGACCTCGAGGGGCTCACCGCCCTGGTGACCGGCGGTGCCTCCGGCATCGGCCTGGCCACCGCCCGACTGCTCGGCGAACGTGGAGCGGACGTCGCCGTCCTGGACCTCGACCCGAGCGGCGTCCGCGCCCCGCTGCGCGGCTTCACCGCCGACGTCTCCGACGACCGCTCCGTACAGGCTGCCGTCCAGGCGGCGGCCGAGGCACTCGGCGGGATCGACATCCTGGTCAACAACGCCGGCATCGGCGCCGCCGGCACGGTCGAGGACAACCCGGACGAGCAGTGGCACCGCGTCCTGGACGTCAATGTGCTCGGCATCGTCCGCACCACCCGCGCCGCCCTCCCGTACCTGCGCCGCTCCGCCTCGGCCTCGGTGGTCAACACCTGCTCGATCGCCGCCACCGCCGGACTGCCCCAGCGCGCGCTGTACTCGGCGAGCAAGGGCGCCGTCCTCTCGCTCACCCTGGCGATGGCCGCCGACCACGTCCGCGAAGGGATCCGGGTGAACTGCGTCAACCCGGGCACCGTCGACACCCCGTGGGTCTCACGGCTGCTGGACGCGGCCGACGACCCGGCCGCCGAGCGCGCCGCACTGAACGCCCGCCAGCCCACC
>NZ_JZWY01000569.1:0-12115 GCF_000966955.1 Streptomyces sp. NRRL S-495 | reverse complement strand
AGGTCGCCGCGGCCATCGCCTACCTCGTCTCCCCGGCCGCCGCCAGTGTCACCGGCACCGCGCTCGCGGTCGACGGCGGCATGGCCGGCCTGCGCCTGCGACCGGAGCCACGCCCGTGAACCCTCGCCACCGCCCGCTCGGCGGCGGCAGGGTCCAGGTCACCGAACTCGCCTTCGGCGCAGCCGGCATCGGAAACCTGTTCACCGCGGTCAGCGACGAACAGGCCGAACAGGCCGTCACCGCCGCTTGGGAAGCCGGCGTACGGTACTTCGACACCGCCCCGCACTACGGCCTGGGCCTGTCCGAGCGCCGCCTCGGTGACGCGCTGCGCGAGCGGCCGCGCGAGCAGTACACGCTCTCGACCAAGGTCGGCCGGCTGCTGGAGCCGTCGCCCTCCAGCGACGGCGACGACCTGGCCAACGGCTTCGCCGTGCCCGCCACCCACCAACGGGTCTGGGACTTCAGCGCCCGGGGCGTGCGCCGCTCCGTCGAGGACAGCCTGAACCGGCTCGGCCTCGACCGGATCGACATCGCCTACCTGCACGATCCCGACGACCATGCCGAGCAGGCACTCGACGAGGCCTACCCCGAACTCGAACGCCTGCGCGCGGAGGGAGTCGTCGGAGCGATCGGCCTCGGCATGAACCAGGCCGAACTGCCCGCCCGCTTCATCCGCGAGACCGACATCGACGCCGTCCTGCTGGCCGGCCGCTACACCCTGCTCGACCAGCGAGGCCTCGCCGAACTGCTGCCCTTGGCCCAGCAGCGGGGCGTCGGCGTGGTCATCGGAGGGGTGTTCAACTCCGGCCTGCTCGCCGACCCCCGCCCGGGTGCCACCTTCGACTACACCGCGGCCCCCGCGCACCTGCTCGGCCGGGCCCTGGAGTTCAAGGCGGTGTGCGAGACGTACGGTGTGCCGCTGCGTGCCGCCGCCCTGCGGTTCCCGTTCGGGCACCCGGCGGTGGCGAGCGTCCTGGTCGGCACCCGCAGCGCCGCCGAGGTCCGGGACGCCGCCGCTATGCTCGATCACCCCGTCCCGGCGGCGCTCTGGGCAGAACTCAGGGACCGCGGACTGCTGCGGGAGGACGTCCCCACCCCCGAGGAGGTGAGCTGATGCGCATTGCCCTGTTCATCACCTGCTTCAACGACACGATGTTCCCCGAGACCGGCCGCGCGGTGGTGACCGTACTGGAGCGGCTGGGCCACACCGTCGACTTCCCGATGGAACAGACCTGCTGCGGGCAGATGCACTTCAACACCGGCTACCGCCCCGACGCCGTCCCGCTGGTGGCCCGCTTCGCCCGGACCTTCGCCGACTACGACGCCGTCATCACGCCGTCCGCGTCCTGCGCCGGCATGGTCAAGGAGAACCACCCGTTGCTGGCCCGGGAGTACGGGCCCGCCGGCCTCCAACAGCAGGTCGCCGAACTGGTGCCCCGGGTCCACGAGTTCACCGAGTTCCTGACCGACGTCCTCGGCGTCACCGACGTCGGCGCCCGCTTCCCGCACCGCGTCGCCTACCACCCCACCTGCCACTCGCTGCGCGGCCTGCGCCTCGGCGACCGCCCCGACCGGCTGCTGCGCGCCGTCGAGGACCTGGACCTCGTGGACCTGCCCGCGGCCGACTCCTGCTGCGGCTTCGGCGGCACCTTCGCCGTCAAGAACGCCGACACCTCCGCCGCGATGCTCGCCGACAAGAACGCCGCCGTTCTGGACAGCGGCGCCGAGGTCCTGTGCGCCGCCGACAACTCCTGCCTGATGCACATCGGCGGCGGACTGTCCCGCCAGGGCGCCCCCGTGCGCACCATGCACATCGCCGAGATCCTCGCCGCCTCCGAAGGAACCGCACGATGAGCAACCCCGCCGGCCGCGGCGTCGTCTGGCTCGGCGCCCCGTCCTTCCCCGACGCCGCCCGCGAAGCGCTCGGCAACACCCAGCTGCGCGCCAACCTGAAACGGGCCACCACGACCATCCGCGACAAGCGGCTCGCGGTCGCCTCCGAACTGGACGACTGGGAGCAGCTGCGCGACGCCGCCGCCGCGATCAAGAAGCGGACCTCGCGCCACCTCGACCACTACCTCGTCCGGCTGGAGGCCGCCGTCACCGCCGCGGGCGGCACCGTGCACTGGGCCTCGGACGCCGCCGAGGCCAACCGCATCGTCACCGAACTCGTGCAGGCCACCGGCGAACGCGAAGTCGTGAAGATCAAGTCCATGGCCACGCAGGAGATCGGCCTCAACGAGGCCCTCGCCGAAGCCGGCCTCACCGCGTACGAGACCGACCTCGCCGAACTCATCGTCCAGCTCGGCGACGACCGGCCCTCCCACATCCTCGTCCCCGCGATCCACAAGAACCGCAGCGAGGTCCGGGACCTGTTCGTTGCCGAGATGGGCAGCTGGGGCCGGCCCGCACCGGACGGGCTCACCGACTCACCCGCCGACCTGGCGGACGCGGCCCGGCTGCACCTGCGGGAGAAGTTCCTCTCCGCCAAGGTGGCCGTCTCCGGTGCCAACTTCGCCGTCGCCGACACCGGCACGGTCGTGGTCGTGGAGTCCGAGGGCAACGGCCGGATGTGCCTCACCCTGCCCGAGACCCTCATCACCGTGATGGGCATCGAGAAGGTCGTCCCCACCTGGCAGGACCTGGAGGTCTTCCTCCAGCTCCTGCCCCGCTCGTCCACCGGCGAGCGGATGAACCCCTACACCTCCACCTGGACCGGGGTGACGCAGGGCGACGGCCCGCAGGACTTCCACCTGGTCCTCCTCGACAACGGCCGCACCGACACCCTCGCCGACACCGTCGGCCGCCAGGTCCTCGGCTGCATCCGCTGCTCCGCCTGCCTCAACGTCTGCCCCGTCTACGAGCGCACCGGCGGCCACGCCTACGGCTCCGTCTACCCCGGACCGATCGGCGCCGTCCTCACCCCGCAGCTCGTCGGCGTGGAGAACGCGGCGACCCTGCCGTTCGCCTCCACCCTGTGCGGAGCCTGCTACGACGCCTGCCCGGTGAAGATCGACATCCCCGAAGTACTGGCCCACCTGCGGGCCAAGGCCGTCGAGAGCAAGCCGAAGCGTGCGGAGGCGCTGGCCATGAAGGCCGCCGCCACCGTCCTCGACTCCCCGCGGCTGCTCTCCGCCGCCCAGAAGGCGGCCGCCCTCGGCGGCCGGGCGCTGGCCCGGGACGGAAGGATCGGCCGACTCCCGGGCCCGCTGCACGGCTGGTCCGACACCCGGGACACCCCCGCACCCCCCGCCGAGTCCTTCCGCACCTGGTGGCGCAAGAACAGGGACCAAGAAGCATGAACAGCCGTCAGGCCGTCCTCGGCCGTATCCGCGCCGCGCTCGCCGACGTCCCCGCCGGCGAACTGCCCAGCGACGTCCCCGTACCCCGGACCTACCGCCGCAGCCACACCGAGCCGGGCGAGGACACCGTCGCCCTGTTCGCCGAACGCGTCGCCGACTACCGCGCCACCGTCACCCGCACCGATGAGGCGGGCCTGCCGGCCGCCATCGCCGCCGCGCTCACCGCGTGCGGGGCGAGAAACCTGGCGCTGCCCGACGGCTTCCCCGTCGAGCTACTGCCGTCCGGCGACTGGCAGTGGCACCCGGAACCGCTGGACATCCCGGCCCTGAACGCCCTGGACGGCGCCGTCACCCTGGCCGCCGGCGGCATCGCCGTCACCGGGACCCTCGTCCTCGACACCGGCCCCGGCCAGGGCCGCCGCGCCCTCACCCTCGTCCCCGACTACCACCTGTGCGTCATCCACGCCGGACAGATCGCCGCCGACGTCCCCGACGCCCTCGCCCGCCTCGACCCGCGGAACCCGCTCACCTTCATCTCGGGACCCTCCGCCACCAGCGACATCGAACTCGACCGGGTGGAAGGCGTGCACGGCCCCCGCACCCTGCATGTCGTCATCGTCGACCGCCCCCTGCCGGAGCAGCCATGAACGTCGCCCTGCACACCCGCCTCCGCCCCGAGCGGATCGCCGAGTACGAGGCGGCCCACCGCGAGGTGCCCGAGGAGCTCGCCGCAGCCATCCGGGCCGCCGGTGTCACCTCCTGGACCATCTGGCGCAGCGGCTGCGAGCTGTTCCACCTGTTGGAGTGCGAGAGCTACCCCCGGCTCCTCGCCGAACTGGAGCACCTCCCGGTCAACGTCGCCTGGCAGGAGAGGATGGGCGAGCTGCTCGACATCAGCCACGACTACTCCGACGCCGGTGCCGGGGCCGGCCTACCGGTGGTGTGGTCGCTGTGACCGGACATCGGATCGTCGACGCGCACCACCACGTGTGGGACCTGACGGCCCGCCCGCAACCGTGGACCGACGGGACGCCGCTCGCCCGCTCCTTCTCCCTCGACGACCTCGAACCCGAGGCCCGCGCCGCCGGGGTCACCGCCACCGTCGTCGTGCAGACCGTCTGCGTGCCCGAGGAGACCCCCGAACTGCTGGCGCTGGCCGACGGCAGCGAGCTGATCGCCGGCGTCGTCGGCTGGACCGACCTCACCGCCCCCGACGTCGCCGACGCGCTCGCCGCGCTGCGTGAACTCCCCGGCGGGGACCGCCTGGTGGGGATCAGGCACCAGGTCCAGGAGGAGCCCGATCCCGAGTGGCTGCTGCGCCCCGACGTCCAGCGCGGCCTGCTCGCCGTGGCCGAGGCCGGTCTCGCCTACGACCTCGTCGTCAAGCCGCACCAGTTGCGCACCGCCGCCGTCGCGGCCGCCCGGCTTCCCGGCCTGACGTTCGTCCTCGACCACCTCGGCAAGCCCCCGGTCGCCGACGGCGCGCTAGACCCCTGGGCGGCGCACCTGCGCCGCCTGGCCGCGCTGCCCAACACGGTGGCAAAGCTCTCCGGTCTGGTGACCGAGGCCGCCCCCGGCCGGTGGCGCACGGAGGACCTCGCGCCGTACGCCGACACCGCCCTGGACGCCTTCGGTCCGCAACGGCTCCTCTTCGGCTCCGACTGGCCCGTGTGCACCCTGGAGGCCGGCTACGGCGAGGTCGTCCGGATCACCCGGCACCTGGTGGACGGGCTCAGCGCGGGGGAGAGGGACGTGGTGTTCCGGCACAACGCCGTCCGCGTGTACGGGCTCGGCGCCCCGCCGGGAGCGTAGGCCGCCCGGGCCGAGGCACGGACGGCCGCCTGTGGATCCTGCCGGATCGCCTTGACTTGTCGCGGTCAAGACGATCTCCGGCGGGGTGCCGTGGGAGCTATGCTGCAACGATCAGGACCAGGGAGGCAGCGGCGTGCCAGTCACCGACTCGGCGATCGAGAAGATCAAGGCCATGATCGTCAGTGGTGAGCTGCGCCCCGGTTCGCGACTCCCCAAGGAAGCCGACCTGGCCGAGCGGCTCGGCCTGTCGCGCAACTCCCTGCGCGAGGCGGTGAAAGCCCTCTCGCTCATCCGGGTGCTCGACGTGCGCCAGGGGGACGGCACCTACGTGACGAGTCTGGAGCCCAACCTGCTGCTGGACGCGCTGGGCTTCGTCGTCGACTTCCACCAGGACGACTCGGTGCTGGAGTTCCTGGAGGTCCGCCGCATCCTGGAACCCGCCGCCGCAGCCATGGCCGCCCGAGTGATGCCGGACGAGGACATCGCCGCCCTCGGGGAGGTCCTGGAGAGCCTGAGTGACGACGCCTCCCTGCAAGAACTGATCGACAACGACCTCGAGTTCCACCGCAGAATCGCGGCCGGTTCGGGCAACACCGTCCTGTGCTCGCTCATCGACGGCCTGTCCGGCCCGACCGCCCGGGCGAGGATCTGGCGCGGGCTGACCGAGGAAGGCGCGGTCGACCGGACCCGCCAGCAGCACCGCGCCATCCTCGATGCCATCGCCCACCGCCGCCCCGACCTCGCGCACGCCTGGGCGACGGTGCACGTGGCAGGCGTCGAGCAGTGGCTGCGGGACACCCTCGGCGCAGCCGGATCCTCGCTCGGCTGACGCGGGACGGGCGCTCCCCGGAGTGGGAAGGTCGGATGGTGACCTGGGTTCCCGGCATGGACTCGCCGGACCGGACGGACGCCGCCCCGCGCGAACCGGTGAGCAAACCGCTCGTGCACGCCGGCCGGCCCGTCCGGCCAACGACGCGCATCGACCTCGGACATGTCCCCAGCCATGAACAGTCCAGCGAGAGAACCCGATTGCCGTCACGGTAAGCACCGTTGCAGTACTAGTGTCGCCATACCTTGACTCTCGACTCTTTGAACGAATTCAAGAGCCCGGTCATTCACACGGAGGACACCATGACGGCAAGCGCACCCACTTGGAGTTCGGACGCCGTGCTGCGGCGGCTGCGCGGCACGGGCGAGGGGCTGACCGGCTCGGCCGGTCCCGGCGCGGCCGCCGACCGCGCGATGGGACGGGCCCTGACCGGCTTCCTGGACCGGATCGCCGGGCGTGGCTCGGGACCGGCCGTGGACGGAATTGTCGCGCTGCCGTTCCTGGTGCACGGGACACACACCGGCGACCCGGCGCCGGCCGAGCCCGCGGCGGTGGTGCACGTGCTGTGGTGGGTTGCGGCACGCTACCTGGACGACCTGTCCGACGCCGGGCCCCGGCCGTACGCCGCAGCCGACACGGACAGTGTGGACCAGGACCTGCTCGCCGTGATGGGGATCGCCTGCCATCTGGCGACCGAGGTGCTCGACGAGGCGTGCCGCGACGACCCGGAGCGGGCGCTGCGGCTGCGCCAGGAGCTGTCGCGCACCTGGTACCGGGCGATAGCCGGCCAGCTCGCGGACCTCACGGCGACCGCCGCGACGGCGACCGCCGAAGAGGTCATGGACGGCTACCTGGGGAAGACCGGTGCCCCGTACGCCATGGCCGCGGCTATGGGCGCGGTGCTGGCCGGGTGCGACGAGGCGCGCGTGGACGCGTGGCGCGACTTCGGCGCGCGTTTCGGCGTGCTGCGGCAACTGGTCAACGACCAGCGGGACATCGCCTCGGGACGGTACGAGGACCTTCGCAACGGCACTGCCACCTTCATGGTGGTGCAGTACCTGAAGTCGCTGTCCGAGCCGGAGCGCGCGGTGGCGGAGAAGCTGCTCGTCGGGTGCGCGGACTCCGCGGCCGCCCGGGAGGAGTTCGCGGCGCAGCTGACCGAGCCGAGCCAACTGCTGGCATTCGCAGCGGTTGCCAGGCCGCTGATCGACGGGCTGCACGCGAGTATCGACGAGGCCGGCGGGGTGGGCGAGTACGTCGCGGGGCTGCATGCGCTGGTCGATCAGACGGTGAACCTGTACCCGGAGTTCCTGCTGGGCGTCCGGGACTGAGAGCCAGGACCGGGGCGGCCCCAGCTGTTCTGTCCTGTGACGTCGGGGGTGGACGGACCACCCGGGCCTCGGCGGCCCGGGTGATCCGTCCGGAAAGCGCTCCCTCGGGGCCCCTTCCGTCCGTCGGGCGGGGACGTGCCGGATCCGGTTCTCCGGGCCGTTGCAGTTCTGGGCGCTCGTGCCGTTCCGCGCACCCCTCAGGAGGGCCAGGACCAGAGCTGGTTGGCGCCGCCGGTGCAGTCCCACAGCACCAGCTGGTTGCCATTGGTCGGGTCGGCCCCCGGGACGGTCAGGCACCGGTTGGACTGCGGGTTGACGATCCGGCCGTCCGGCTCCCGGTACCACTGCTGGGCGGCGCTGCCGTTGCAGAGGAGGAGCTGCACCTTGGTGCCGTTGGTCGTACCGCCGCCGACCGCATCCATGCACTTGCCCAGCGCCTTGACGGTTCCGCCGATGGGCTGCCGCCAGATCTGGCCGGGCGCGCCGGTGCAGTCGCTGATCTGCACCTTCGTCCCGTCCTCGGGACTGCCGTTCCGGAGTTCCATGCACTTGCCCGCGAGCCCGGTGATCCGGCCCGGCGGGAGGACCGGACCGGCCTCCTCCGGCGGCAGGAGGTAGCCGAGGAAGATCTGCACGTCGACGAACTGGCCCGGGCTGCAGTTCACGGAGGTGGTGGTGTTGCCGACGATCACCGAGCTGTTGACGTAGGAGTCGTAGACCCGACCACCGATGCGCCACGCGCAGTGGCCCTGGAGCGTCCAGGTCTGGCGCGGGTCGATTCCGGTGCACTCCCCGAACTGGTTCAGTTCGCCGATGACGGCATAGGTGCGGCAGCCGGCGGGCGCGGAGGCCGGGGACGCCGGGGAGGCCACGGGGTTCTGCGGAGCGGGGGCGGCCGCCGCGGGCGCGGCGAGGGCGGCGCCCACCGCCATGAGCAGGGCCGCGAGCAGGGTCGGGGCACGACGCATCGAAGGATCCCTTCCGGGCCTCGGGAACTTCCAACTCGACGCCTTGTTGGTCGAGTTGACTGATCGACAGACTTCCCGGACCGCTGGCCAGCCTTGGGGATCGGCCGCCCGGCGTCAATGTGGCCTCTCGAAATTCCTCCCCCCGGGGGTAACGCCGAACGGCCCGGGCCGTTCGGGCCCGGGCCGGCCCGGCGGCGCTGCTTCGGTCGGGGGCGGCGCGGGTTGCCGTTCATGTCGACGTCGGCGGGCGGATCTCAGTGCGGCGCCGGTTGCGGGTGCAGCGCATTATTGACGGTGCAGCCGCCCTCTCCGGGCATCCGCTGCATCCGGGTCGGTGCCCAGACGTCGGTGACGCCGGGGCTCACACGGGCAAGAAGGCAGTCCTGCGGGTCGGAGCCGTTGCCCTTCACCACCAGGAGAACGCCGACCCGTCCGCCGTCCGACTTCACCTCGGTACGGATCGCCGGGGGCAGGTCCAGGGCGGCGAGCGCACGGCGCACCTCGGCCTCGTCCACCTGGCCGCCCTCCGGTACCCGTGGAAGCCCAGCGCGCAGCTCCTCGTACGGCAGCCGGGGCGGTTCGGGTGGCGGGGCGAAGGCCAGCGGAGGGTTGTCCGGGCAGTCCACGTCACGGGGATCCTCGCGCCACTCCGACGTCGGCGACACCCGGACCGCGAAACAGCGCCGCACGGTGACCTGCTTCGGGGCGAACCCCCCGCCGGTCGCCGACCCGGACGTGCGGACGACCACGTCGATGCCGTCCCCGTCGTGTGTCGAGGTACCCGTCAGCCGCAGTACCTCCACCCCGTTGATGCCGGCAGCGGAACGGCCGACCTCCTCCGCCGTGCGTGGGCGCTGGCTGTAGAGCACCTGGCCCGCCTTCCTGGCCACCTCCCGTGCGGCGTCCGTCGCCTCGTCCTCGGTGGACGGCAGCACCCCGCAGCCGACGGTGAGCAGCAGCAGTAGCGAGGCGAGCAGGAGCAGTCGGCGCGTCATGCGTCCAGCCTTTCGGCACCGCGCCCGAAGGGGCGTCGGTCCGCGTACTCGGGGCAGCACGAGTACATGCGTACGCGTACTCGTACTCGTACTCGGACGGTGCGGCTATCGTTCCGCCGGCAGAGCCCAGGGGGCGGCGGCGGAGCCAGGTAGGTCGTCCCCGCGTCACCGCCGAGAGAGATTCCCGTGTCCGGAGAACCGTCGAACTTCAGCGAGTGCGGCCGAGAACAGACCATGGATGGTCGTGGTGTCATCCTGCGTCCGGGACCGGCGCGGAAGCTCGGTACGGACGCGGTCGGGCCGTCTACACGGCATCGGCCCTTTTTGTGATCGTCATGTCGGCCATCTTCCCACCGACTGCCGTCGGCCGACCAGACCGGATCCCGCTCCCGGTCCGTGCGGGCGCCCTCTGACATTTCATCAGCGATGCACGAGACGCCCCGCGAGTCGCCGCTGTGATGCTTCACAACCGCTGAACCCAGGCCCTGCGGTGGACTGCCCCGGCTGCAGGCCGAATGACATAGTGGCGTCATGAGCCGCCGCCGAACCCGTCCAGCTGGGGAGCGCGCCCGGAGCCGCCCCGACCCGAGTCACGGCTGTGCTGATCCGGTGAGCTGCGAACGCCCGTTCTGCGCCCCGTCGTCGTCGGCCGGCATCCGCCTCGTCGCGGCCGGGAGCACACGGGTGGTCGTGCACGAGCTGCCCGGCGAGCCGATCTCCGCATCGGCGCTGTTCGAGCGGCTCAACGCCGGGATCGGCCGCGAGCACCTGCTGGACATCGCGGGCACCGACCCGTTCGGGGCGCATCAGCACTTCCCCCTCCTCGTACGCATTCGGGAATCCGGGCGAGTACCGCAGCAGTTGGACTTCGACCCCGGCGAGGCACTGCGGCTGTCGCGGCACGCCAGCGGCCCGGACGTCCACCATCTCACCCGGGCCTGGTGCTGCACGCTGCTGGTGATCACGACCAGCGACCACACCGACGACCTGAACGACACCGCCCCGCAGCTGGTCGAAAGCTGCCTCGCGCTCGGCGGGGACGTACCGCAGCTCGCCGAACGGCTACTGGCCTGGCGGGCGGTCACCGAGGAACCGAACGCCGTCGGTCCGCCGGGCCAGGACCACGGCTGCGCCGACCCGGTGGCCCTGCTGGCACTGATACTGCTGCGCGCGGCCGGCGATTCCGCCGACCCCCGCCTCGGCGACCTGGTCCGGACACTGGCCGACATGCTCACGGTGCCGCCGCGGCTGCCCTCCGGGCACCGGCCGCGGCCGATGAAGCCGGTCGCCCGCCGACGCTGGCGGCACCTCGTCGACACCGTCCTCGCCCCGCTGGCCACGACCGGGTCCGACCTGGACCGGTTGATCACCGCCCTGCGCCGAGCCGACCGCAAACACCGGGTGCCGGATCAGGAAGCCCCTGCCCCGCGGTGACATGAGAGACGCACGCTTTGCGGGCCGACCACCGGTGGGCGCCGTCGTGCCCGGACCACGTCCTGCCAGGCGGGGCGACATCCGGCCCCGGCCTGCTGTACCGGCCGGCCGCAGCCTGTCTTCGAAGGCTGGTTCAACGGGACGCGAAGATCGCGATGCCGTTGGGGACCGGTCGTTCCTGCTGGTGCGCGAGGCTGTTGCGGACGGCGACGCGGCCCGTGTCGGTGTCGCGGGTGGCGAGGGTCGCGGAGCCTCCGCCGTCCAGGTAGGAGGCCTGGGCGCAGTCCAGGGAGCGGAGGACCTCGGCGAGCTCGCTGAGGGTGAGTCCGCTGGAGGTGCCTTCGCGGCCGTCGGTGGAGAGCAGGCGCAGGGTGTGGCCGCCGTCGGCGATGCCGATGGCGCTGCGGGGTTCGGCGGTGATGTTGTCCAGGCCGGCCAGCGGCTGGTGGTCCCGGAGCAGCGGGTAGGCGCCCAGGGCGAAGGCGTACGGCACCGGGTTGGTGCTGGAGAGGTGGTAGTCGACCTCGACGGGGGTGCCGGGGGCCAGTTCGCGAAGGGCGCGGGCGCCGGCCTCGCGGCCGAGCAGGACGGTGGTGTCCGGGTCGATGGGGCCGGTGCCCGGTGTGTCGGAGAGCGTCTCGACGTGGCCGTGGCGGACGGTCACCTCGTAGGTCTCACTGGTGCAGGGGGCGCCCCGGTGGTCGTCGGTCCCGCAGGCGGCGCGAGCGCGGGAGACCGCTCCCCACTGAGACGTGAAGGCCCCGATCGAGTCGACGGGCAGGGCGTACTGGTTGAGGCCGCCGAGCGCGAGGGAGCCCTGGAGGGTGCGGATGTGACCGCGGAGCACCAGTCGGTCCATTCGGGCCGTGCCGTCCGCGTCCACGCCGAACACGTCCTCGTCGGTGTCGCCGACCGGCTTCGGCCCACCGAAACGCTGCCCGTCGGGCACCGCGCCCTTCAGCGGCAGTCCGTCCAGGACCGCCGGGCCGCAGGGGGCGCCGGTCGCCTGGACACCGGGGTGCTGCTCCTCGGTGATGTTGAAGAAGTCGCCGTTGATCGCGGCGACGGCCCCTGCGTCCTCGCCCATCCGGGAGACCGTCTCGCGGGCGGCGACCGCGCCGGGGTGGAGCAGGTCGGCCGCAACCCCTGGCCGGTCCAGGTCCACCGTCACCACGTGGACCCGCGCGCTGCCCTGTGAGGTGGGAACGGTGAACGCCTGGTAGTCCACCCCCTGTGCCACCGGTTCGCGTACCACGGTGGAACCGGCCGAGGCGGCACTGGCCCGGTACGTGCCCGGGCCCACCCCCAGACCGACCGCGACCAGGGCCAGGGCGGCGGTGACGCCGGCAGCAGATCTCATGGATGCACTGTGCGCGGCAGTTGGTGAGGTTCCGCACAGGCACGACGACCGACTGTCGGAAACCACCTCCACGAGGCTCGGAGG
>NZ_JZWY01000568.1:0-239 GCF_000966955.1 Streptomyces sp. NRRL S-495 | reverse complement strand
GTGGGAGCGAAGATCCGAAGCGGAATCACTTCTCGCTGTTCGATCGCCTGCCTCTCTCAGCGCTGACCACGTGCGGACCGGTTCGCGCCGTGCCTCTTGTGGAATCGGCGTGTGGTCATCAGCCGCGAAGGCCGTACGCTGCCTCGACCTGGCCGACCCGGCCGACCTGTTGCCCGGTCACCGGATCCCGCACCTCGGCCCGCGTTTCCGAGCAGACTTCTACCCCGTCCAGCCGAAGC
>NZ_JZWY01000551.1:0-5804 GCF_000966955.1 Streptomyces sp. NRRL S-495 | reverse complement strand
GCCGCCGCCTCCCGGGCCGAGGTCTCGCGGTCGGCGGCGGCCGCCTCGTTCGAGGCGTCCGTCTCGGCACAGCTGGCCGCCGGCCGGGCCGAGGCGCAAGCGGTGCTGTCCGGGACGGAGGGCACCGGCAACGCCCTGTCGGACATCACGATCACCGGTCTGCCCAAGGCGCAGACCGCGGGCCTCAACGCCGCGACGGTGACGGTGGTGAACAGTACGGCCGCCACGGCGTCCTACGCGATCAAGGTGGAGTTCCTGGACGGCGACCAGGTGGTGGACACCACGTTCCTGGGGGTAAAGGACCTCGCCCCGGGAGCCACGGCCACCCCCACGGCCTTCAGCCCGCTCGACCGTGACAAGGCGCTGGTGCCCCGGGTCGCGCAGGCCCAGCGGTACTGAGGGCGAAGGGTCGCGGGCCGGCGGGCTCAGTCGAGGCCGGGGAGGAACTCGATGATCAGATCGATCGCCTTGATGCCGAGGAACGGGAGGACGAGGCCGCCGAGCCCGTAGACCCGCAGGTTGCGGCGGAGCAGGTCGGTGGCGTCGGCGGGCTGGTAGCGGACGCCGCGCAGGGCCAGCGGGATCAGGGCGACGATGATCAGGGCGTTGAAGACGATCGCCGAGGCGATGGCCGAGGTCGGGCTGTGCAGGCCCATGATGTTGAGGTGCCGCAGGCCGGGGTAGGAGCCGGCGAACATCGCGGGGATGATCGCGAAGAACTTGGCGACGTCGTTGGTGATCGAGAAGGTGGTCAGCGCGCCCCGGGTGATGAGCAACTGCTTGCCGATCCGGATGATCTCGATCAGTTTGGTGGGGTCGGAGTCGAGGTCGACCATGTTGCCGGCCTCCTTCGCCGCCGGGGTGCCGGTGTTCATGGCGACCCCGACGTCGGCCTGGGCGAGGGCGGGGGCGTCGTTGGTGCCGTCGCCCGTCATCGCAACCATGTTCCCGGCCGCCTGCTCCTTGCGCAGGTAGGCGAGCTTGTCCTCGGGGGTGGCCTCGGCGAGGAAGTCGTCCACGCCCGCCTCCGCCGCGATCGCCCGGGCGGTGAGCGGATTGTCGCCGGTGACCATGACGGTCCGGATGCCCATCCGCCGCAGTTCGGCGAACCGTTCGGCGATGCCTTCCTTGACCACGTCCTTCAGCTCGACGACCCCGAGCGCACGGGCGCCGTGCCGGTCGTGGACGGCCACCAGCAGCGGGGTGCCGCCGTCGCCCGCGATCCGGTCGACCAGCGGCTTGGCCTCCATCGGCAGCCGCCCGCCGGAGCGCACCACCCACTGCGCCACGGCGTTCGCCGCGCCCTTGCGGATCAGGCAGGCGGCGCCGTCGGGCCAGGCGAGGTCGACGCCGCTCATCCGGCTCCGCGCGGTGAACGGGACGTCGGTCCGCTCGCCCAGTTCACCTTCGGAGCGCGGTGGCACCCAGTACTGACGATTCGTCAGTTCGACGACGGAGCGCCCCTCGGGCGTCCCGTCGGCGAGCGAGGCGAGCTGGGCGGCCTCGGCGAGCTGCTCGGCGGTGGCGCCGGGCAGCGGGTGCAGGGCGGTGGCCCGGCGGTTGCCGTGGGTGATGGTGCCGGTCTTGTCGAGCAGCAGCACGTCCACGTCGCCGGCCGCCTCGACGGCCCGGCCGGAGAGTGCGACCACATTGCGTTGGACCAGCCGGTCCATGCCGGCGATGCCGATCGCGGAGAGCAGCGCGCCGATGGTGGTCGGGATGAGCGCGACCATCAGCGCCACCAGGACGACGGTCGTCTGCGGGGACCCGGCGTAGATCGCCATCGGCTGGAGCGAGACCACGGAGAGGACGAAGACGACGGTGAGCGAGGCGAGCAGGATGTTGAGCGCGATCTCGTTCGGTGTCTTCTGCCGGTTCGCGCCCTCGACCAGGGCGATCATCCGATCGATGAAGCTCTGCCCGGGCCGGGAGGTGATCCGGACCACCAGGTGGTCGGACAGGACGCGGGTGCCGCCGGTGACGGCGGTGCGGTCGCCGCCGGACTCGCGGATCACCGGCGCGGACTCGCCGGTGATCGCCGACTCGTCGACGGCGGCCACGCCCTCGACCACCTCGCCGTCGCGCGGGACCACCTCGCCGGCGGCGACGAGCACGATGTCGTGCAGCAGCAACTCCTCGGCCGGGATGCTCTCGTGGCGATGGTCGCGGGTGCCGACCCGCCAGTGCAGGAGGCGCCGGGCGGTGGTGCCGGCCTGCGCCCGGCGCAGCGAGTCGGCCTGGGCCTTGCCCCGGCTCTCGGCGACGGCTTCGGCGAGGTTGGCGAACAGCACGGTGAGCCAGAGCCAGAAGCTGATCATCCAGGCGAAGACGCTCGGGTGGAGGACGGCGGTGAGCGTGGTGAGGGCGGATCCGGTCTCGACGACCAGCATGACCGGGTTCTTCGCCATGGTGCGCGGGTGCAGTTTCCGCACCGCGGCCGGCAGGGCCTCCCGGAGCTGGCGGGCGGTGATCAGTCGGCGCCGCCCGGGCCGTCCCGATCCGGGCCGTCCGGTGTCGGGCCGGTGGCTCGGGTGCTGGTGTCGGTGCCGGTGCGGGGGCTCCGGCTCGGTGCCGGCGCCCTTCCGACGGCGGAACCAGTCGGGCCGGGGCCCGGCCTGGTCGGTGGTGGTGTCCGGTGAGGTGGGAGCCGAACGGCGCATCGGTGCTGGCGACCTTCCGGAGGCCGCCCGGGGAGCGGGCGGCCCGGTGCGATGGGAACGGGGACGCCGCACAGCGAAGCACCGAACCCCTGGGGGCCATGCGTGTTTTGACGCCGGCTTGGCATCGTGCGGGGTGTCCTTGACGCGACTCTGACGCGGCCGTCCGACGCCCGGCCGGGCCCTGCTGCCTGTTGCTGGACGACCGTACGTCAAGGGCCCGTCAGGGAGCCGTCAGGGCCGCGTCAGGGCGGCGGGTGGGGCTTGCCGGGGCGCCGCGGAGTCGCGTTGGATGGAGGGCATGAACCGCTCGACACGCCACCACGACCGCCCGCCGCATCCGCGGCCGCGCGTCGTCGCTGTCGCGGTCGCCCGGCGTGTGCCGCTCAAGGACGCCCGCCTCCCCGCCGCCGTGTGCGGGGAGGCGGACGCCTTTTCCACCGTTCCACCTTCTCCGCACCGCCGGCCCCCGGGGGCGTGACCCGTCACGCCTGCCGGCACCCCGGCGGTGCCCGCCACCCTTGGATGGGTCATGTCCGACGCTGTTCTGTCCACGCTGTCGTCCCGCACCGCCCTGGTCACCGGCGCCTCCTCCGGCATCGGCTGGGAGAGCGCCCGCCTGCTGGCCGGGCTCGGCGCCACCGTGCTGGTCCACGCCCGTACCACTACCGAGGCTGAGGACGCCGTCGGGCGCCTCGTCGCCGCCGGCGCTCGACGGGACCAACTGGTCGAACTGGCAGCCGACTTCACCCGCCTCTCGGAGGTCGCCGGGCTCGCCGGAACGGTCGTCGAGCACTACTCGGCCCTCGACCTGCTGGTCAACAACGCCGCCGCCATGGCCCCCGAACGCTGCACCCTCACCGACGACGGCAACGAGGTCTCGCTCCAGGTCAACTTCCTCGCCGCGCACCTGCTCGCCAAACTCCTGCGCGCCCCGCTCGCCGCCGCCGGGGACGCCCGGATCGTCAACGTCTCCTCCTCCCTCCACCGCACCGCCTCGATGAACTGGACCGACCCGCACCGGGTGAAGAGGTACTCCCGGGTCGCCGCCTACGCGCAGTCCCAGCTCGCCCTGACCATGGCCACCGCCGACATGGCCCCGGCCGGCTCCGGCATCACCGCCGTCAGCCTCAACCCGGGGCTGTGCGACACCGCGCTGCTCCCGCTGTACGGGCGGGTCGGCGCACCGGCGGCGGAGGGCGCGGCGGCCGTGGTCCGGCTCTGCCTGCCCTCCACCGAGCTGGTCAACGGCGAGTACTACGACGGCGGCGAGCTCGCCCCGACGGCCGCCGTCGTGCAGGAGGAGCGCTCGCAGAAGCGCCTCGCCAAGCTCGCCGACCAACTGGTCGGCCGCGCCGCCTGAGTCCCGCCCGAGCCCCGCCGGAACCGCGGCTTCGGCGCCAAGAACGCGTCAAGATCGTGGGGCGGGCCGTCAAGGGGACGTCAGAACCGGCCGGGAGCACCTCCGCCGACCGTAGCGTCAGCACCGAGGAAACGGTTCGCCACCAGGGTCAACGACTGGCGGCGCGCTGTGCCGAATCCCAGCCCCGGCGGTTCCTCCGGGGCCGTTCGGCGGCCAGTGAATACAGGGGAGGGGGGCGCGCGGCGATGCCAACGGCCACGTCGGGCGGATCGGTTGTGGTGGGAACGGGTTCGCCGGGGGTGGCGGGCCCGGAACCGTCCGGTCCGGCACCCGCGGTGCGCGCCCCCCGTCACTGGAGACCTCGCGGGGGAGTGGCCTCCTACCGCTGGCTGCACCGGTCCTGGTGGCACACCCCGCGCCTGGTGCGCGGCCTCACCGGCAGCTGCCTGGCCGTGCTGCTGACGGCCGGAGCGGTCACCGCGACCGTGCTGGGCGGGGCGCGGGAGGGCACCGACGCCATCGGCCACCGTGCCGCGCCGCAGGTGGTGCGCTCCGCGGACCTGTACTTCGCACTCAACGACATGGACGCCCAGGCCGCCAATCTGCTGCTGTTCGGCGCCGATCCGGACTTCGCGGCCCTGCGCGAGCAGACCCTGGACACCTACGAGCGCAGCCGTGTCCGGGCCGACACCGACCTCCAGCGGGTCGCCGAGGCGGTGGTCGGCGATCCGGCCGGGCAGCGGGCGGTGCAGACCGTGATCGGTGAACTCGGCCGCTACGAGGGCCGGGTGGCCCGTGCCCAGCTGTTGGAGGAGCAGGCGAGGCCGCCCGCAGGGAAGCCGTCGGCGGAGGCACTCGCGGCCTACCGGGAGGCGACCGATCTGCTGCGGCAGCGCCTGCTGCCGGCGGTGGACGAGGTCACCACGGCCAACTCGGCCACCGTGGAACGGATCTACGGATCCCAGCGGGGCGACCTCGGCACCGGCCGGTGGTGGATCCTGGTCACCGGCCTGCTCGCGCTGGTGGCCCTGGGAGTCCTTCAGCGCGTGCTGACGGTGCGCTTCCGCCGGTTGGTGAACCTGCCGTTGGCCGTCGCGGCTCTGCTGACCCTCGCCGGGCTGATCACCGGGCTGACCCTGGCCTCCCGGGCGGAGCACCAACTGGTCGTCGCCAAGAGCAACGCCTACGACTCCGTGATCGCGCTGGGTCGGGCCCGCGCCGTGGCGTACGACCTGAACGCCGACGAGAGCCGCTACTTGACCGACCCGGCCCGCGCCGCGGCGTACGAGCAGAGCTTCTTCGACAAGACCCAGTCCTTCGCCCGGGTCGACGGCGCGACCCTCGGCAGCTACAACAACAGGCTCGCCGCCCTGGCGGACGGCCACCGCGCCGACCACGCCACAATCGGCTTCGGCGGGTTCCTCGGCGACGAGCTGCGGAACATCACCTTCGCCGGCGAGCAGGAGGCGGCCGAGCGGGTGCTGGCGGCGTTCCAGGCCTACCAGCGGGACGATCGCAGGATCCGCGAACTCAACGCGCAGGGCCGCCTCAAGGAGGCCGTCGCCTTCAACACCGGCCTCGGCGCCGGCCAGTCCAACGCCGACTTCGGCCTCCTCGCCACGGCGCTCGACGACGTTCAGGCGGTCAACCAGCACGCGATGGACCGTGCGGTGGCCGCCACCGACGAGGACCTCGACGCCACGACGGCGGCCGTCGGAGGCACGCTCCTGGCGGCCGCGCTCGCCCTGGCCGTCATCGGAGTCCGGCCCAGGCTGCGGGAGTTC
>NZ_JZWY01000567.1:0-2293 GCF_000966955.1 Streptomyces sp. NRRL S-495 | reverse complement strand
CGACGAGGGCGACCATGGCGGGATGTTCGAGTACGGCGACAGCCGGACCGGCGAGCCCATGATGATCGACAACAACCCCGACCGGTCCCGCGCGCACCTCGTGGAGCTCAACGAACAGCACCCCAACCAGTACTGGCAGATCAAGGACGCGGGCGGCGGCCTCCACACCGTCAGCAGCGCCGGCAGGTGCCTGACCGCCACCGCCTCCCGACAGGACGTCGCCTCACTCGGGTGCGACGGACGCGCCGAGCAGAAGTGGCGGCTCGACAGCCCGGGAGACCCACCTCCTCACCGGCGACCACCGGCCCCGCCTTCACGCCGCACACGCGCGGCCGGGCGCCGGCTTGGGGCCTGCACGAGTGGCGCCACCCTGCTGACCCACCTGGGCGAGCAGGGTGCGTGCCATCGGGCCCGGCCCGGCGTCGACGCCCGGACGGTGGTCAGTCGTCGACGCTGATCCTGATCGATTCCAGGTGCTGCTGCACGGCGTCGGTCAGGTCGCCGTTCACACCGATGGTGAGGGTGTCCGTCGACTTGAGGGTGTAGGGGGATTCCAGGGCCGCCTTGATCGCGACCTTGAACTTGGCACTCTCGACCTGGTCGTTCTCGGTCGAGAAGTTGATCGGGACCCACGGGTTGAGGGCGTGGTTCACGTCATTGGGCATGACCGAGGCGGGCAGGGTCAGGTTCACCGTCACATGCTTCTCGACCTTCACCTCCCCGCGGCCGTCCTGGGCGAAGCCCGTGATCACCAGGCTGCCGTAGTACTGGCTCTGGGCGTTGACGCTGGCCTTGAACGTGATTTCCACAGATTCCTCCATCGAGTGATCGTCGGTCCCGGCCTCCGGCACCCGGGTCCGAGGCGGTCACTCGGGAACGATGCTCCCGGCCTCGGGGCCCCGCGGGCCCTGGACGACGTCGTAGGAGACCCGCTGGTTCTCCTTGAGCTCGCGTACGCCCGGAGTGGCGATATTGCTGAAGTGCGCGAAAACGTCGGGGCCGCCGTCGTCCTGCGCGATGAACCCGAAGCCCTTGTTGACGTCGTAGTGCTTGACCGTGCCAGTCGCCACAATCTCTCCTTTCCTCGTGCTCCCTCACCGGACACTCGGTCAGTGCCGTCGAGTGGCCGTTGCCCGCGGCGAGGGCGCGGATGGCGCCCCCACGGGTCTCCTTCCGTTGGTTCCGGACGCCCGCGAGGGGCAGACGGATGTGTTCGCCACCTGGTCGGGTGGCGCGCGGAGTTCGGCCAACCGCTCCGCACGGTGGGTCTGCCCGGTCACCGCCCGGGGCCCATCGGGCAGGGGCGGTCCCTTCATCCGGTGGGTGAAGGGGCCACCCTGGTCAGGCTCCCAGCTGCTCGGCGGCGAGCGCGGTGCCCTGTACGCGGGCGCGGATCTTGGCGAACGCGGTGTCGCGGGAGGTGGAGGTGTCGTCGGCGAACGGTGCGAACCCGGCGTCGTCGCAGGTGCCGAGCTGGTCGAGCGGGAGGTGGCGGGCGGCTTGCAGGACGCGGTCGCGGACCTCCTCGGCCGTCTCCACGCGGGGGTCGATCGGGTCGGTCACGCCGACGAAGACGCGGAGGCCCGGCCGCAGTTGGTCGGCGACGATGCCCAGGACCCGGTCCGGGTCGGCCTCACTGGCCAGCTGGAGGTAGAAGTTGCCCACGGTGAGCTTGAACAGGTGCGGCAGCAGCTCGGCGTAGTCGACGTCGAGGCTGTGGGTGGAGTCCAGGTCGGCCCCGGGGCCGGTGTGGACGCCGATCCGGGCGCGCTCGGCCTCGGTGAAACGGGACAGCACCGTGTTGTTCAGTTCGACGAGGTCGCGCAGCAGCTGACCGCTCGGGTCGAGCTTGAGTGACAGGCGGCCTTCCTCGAAGTCCAGTTGGACGACGTGCGCGCCCGCGTCCAGGCAGCCGCGGATGTCGGTCTCCGCCTCGCTCGCCAGGTCGTCGAGGAACTGTTCGCGCGGGTAGCCGGCGATCCCGTCGGGCGGGTAGAGCAGGCTCAGGGCGGAGGGGGCGACGACGGCCTGCTTCACGGGGAGTTCCGTGTGCTGCTTCGCGGCCCGCAGATACTCCTGCGCGTACGTCTTGTAGCGGAAGGGTCCGGAGGTCAGCCGGGGCAGCTGCCGGGTGTGGCCGTCGGCGAACGGGATGACGGCCCCGTCGGGGTCCAGGTCGGACAGCCCTTGGAGTGGGTAGGTGAGGAAGCTGGGCTTGGCCTGCTCGCCGTCGGTGAGCACCGGCGACCCGGTGGCCGCCAGCTTCTCCACGGTCTCGCGAACGGCCTGGCTC
>NZ_JZWY01000566.1:0-1002 GCF_000966955.1 Streptomyces sp. NRRL S-495 | reverse complement strand
CGCGAACGGCCTGGCTCCGGCTCGCGGCCAACTCGGTGTCGCTGACGTGCCCGGCCCGGAGGTCCGAGGCCGCGACCTGCAGCGCGGGGGGACGGGGGATGCTGCCGATGAGTTCGGTAGGGATCACGGCGGCAGAGTAGAGGGATCGGAGGTGCAGGGCTCCACCGACACGTGCGAGATGCCCAGGTGAGCCACTTTCAGGGCATCGCGTACCGCTCGGTTGACCCGGGAGCGCACGAGCCGAGCACGGGATTCGCTGACGGCCGGCGCCAGGTCGATCGGCTCGCGGTGGGGACGGCTCACCAGCGATGCAGCTTTACGTGTCCGGCACATCACTGACCGGCGCCTCGGGGGTGTGGCGGTGCCGGGTGCTCAGGCGAGGCCGGTGCTGTGCGCGGCGAGTGAGTCGTCCAGTGCCCTCGCCGCCGCGGGCACCTGCGGGGCGAGGGTGCAGAAGGCGTGGACCAGGTCCTCGTGGTTGCGGTGTTCGACCGGGATGCCGGCCGCGCGGAGCAGCTGGGCGTAGCGGATGCCTTCGTCGCGGATGGCGTCGCCCTGGACGGTGGCGATGTTGGCGCGGCGCAGTTCCTCCAGCGGGACCGTGTCGAAGTCGATCGCCGGCATGGTGTCGAGCAGTTTCTGCAGGGACGGGTCCCGAGGCACGGGTCGCTCACTCCTGTCACGTTCGACGGCGGCGCCCGGCGCCCCACGGTGAACGCTGTCCTCGGCCGGGGTCCGGGCCGCACGCCGATCACTCCAGGACGCAGAAGGGGCGGAGCCGGCGAAATGGACGTCGGCAGACGGCTCTCGTCGTCCTCCGGTGCCGCCGGCCACCGGAACCGGTGGCTGCCTCGCCACCCGGTCGACGACCGCGGGTGGCGTGCCCTGTCCGACGGGTCGTGCTGAATCCGCCGGACAGGCCTGGGCGTCACGGCCCGTGGCGTCGTAGTGCTCGCGCGAGGTGACTGCCCATCGGCGCGTCGGCCGTCTCCCCCCGGAGCG
>NZ_JZWY01000565.1:0-10636 GCF_000966955.1 Streptomyces sp. NRRL S-495 | reverse complement strand
CCGTCTCCCCCCGGAGCGGCCTGGCGGCGGATCTCCTCCGGGCGGTCGATCGGCCCACGGGAACAAGGCCGACATTGGGCTCAGAGCAGGAAGACGGCGACGGTGGTGGTGAGGAGCAGCATGGTGACGACGGGCCAGTAGAGCAGTCGTGCGGCCATGTTGCCGTTCCAGCAGCCAGGCCACCAGGGCGAGCCCGACCACCGAGCAGACCAGCACCACGGCCAGGCGGCGGCTGTGCAGCATCACCTCGTGCACCGGCTCGTCGATCCCGGCGGCGACATCGGCGAGCACGAAGAGGACGACGGCGAGGCCCGCCGTGACGATTCGCGACGGGCCCCAGCGGGCACGGGTGGGCACGGGTGGGGCAGGTGGGCGAGGACATGGCGGCTCCGTGGGCGAACGGGGGTGTGTTCAGAGGGTGACGGCCTCTCAGGACGCCTGCGGCGGTGCCCGGCAGGGGTTTGTCCGCCCCGCGAGGGCTGATGCATGATGGGACGACCCGGAACGATCAGAGCCCGGACCTGGAACTGCAGGGTGGTGGCGGATGGCGGGCAGCGCTCCGTGGCGCAGGCTGCGCGGCCGGCGCAGCGAGTGCGGAGTGCTGGACCAGGTGATCGCCGGGGCCCGGGAGGGCCGGGGCCAGGTCCTCGTGCTGCGCGGCGAACCGGGGGTCGGCAAGTCTGCCCTCGTGGAGTACCTGGTGGAGCGGGCGAGCGGGTGCCGTGTCCTGCGGGCGGTCGGTGTCGAGTCCGAGATGGAGCTGGCGTTCGCCGGACTGCACCAGCTCTGCGTGCCCCTGATGGGGCGGCTCGACCGCATCCCCGGCCCCCAGCGCGACGCCCTGTCCGTCGCGTTCGGCCTGAGCGCGGGGACCGCGCCGGACCGCTTCCTGGTCGGCCTGGCGGTGCTCAGCCTGCTGGCCGAGGCGGCGGAGGAGCGGCCGCTGGTCTGCGTCGTGGACGACGCCCAGTGGCTCGACCGGGTCTCCGCCCAGACGCTGGCCTTCGTCGCCCGGCGGTTGTTGGCGGAAGGGGTGGCGCTGGTGTTCGCGGCGCGCACCCCGGGGCCCGGCGCGGACGGCGACCCGTTCGGGGGGCTGCGCGAGATCGCGGTCCGGGGCCTGCGCGACGACGACGCGCGGGCGCTGCTGGAATCGGTGGCGCCCGGGCGGCTGGACGAGCGGGTCCGGGACCGCATCGTCGCCGAGACCCGCGGCAACCCGCTGGCCCTGCTGGAACTGACCCGGGGGCTGTCGGCGGCGGAGCTGGCCGGCGGGTTCGGGCGCCCGGACGTCCGCCCGCTGGCCGGCCAGATCGAGCAGGCCTATCTGCAGCGCATCGGCGCACTGCCCGCCGCTGCCCAGCGGCTGCTGCTGGCGGCGGCCGCGGAGCCGATGGGGGACGCGCCGCTGCTGCGGCGGGTCGCCGAGC
The DNA here is from genome assembly GCF_000966955.1 of Streptomyces sp. NRRL S-495. Taxonomy (NCBI): domain Bacteria; kingdom Bacillati; phylum Actinomycetota; class Actinomycetes; order Kitasatosporales; family Streptomycetaceae; genus Streptomyces; species Streptomyces sp. NRRL S-495. The sequence continues at coordinate 9,206 of NZ_JZWY01000565.1, read as the reverse complement.
GGCTCGACCTCGGCCCGGACGCCGCGGGAGCGGCCGAGGCCGCGGGGCTGATCGAGTTCGGCACCCGGGTGCGGTTCCGCCACCCGCTGGTCCGCTCGGCGGCCTACCGCGCCGCCGACCCCACCGTGCGCCGGGACGTGCACCGCGCGCTGGCCGAGGCCACCGACCCCGCCTTCGACTCGGACCGCCGGGCGTGGCACCGTGCCCACGCGGCGGTGGACCCGGACGAGGCCCTGGCGGGCGAGCTGGAGCGGTCGGCCGGCCGGGCCCAGGCCCGCGGTGGGATCGCGGCGGCGGCGGCCTTCCTGCGGCGCGCGGCCGAACTGACGCCCGATCCGGCCCTGCGGGGCACCCGCGCGGGTGCCGCCGCCCAGGCCGCGTTCGACGCCGGATCCCCCGAGGCGGCGCTCGAACTCCTCGACGCGGCCCGGCTCGGCCCGCTGGACGAGGTGCAGCATGCCCGGATGGCCCGCCTGCGTGCCCAGGTCGCCTTCGCCCGCCGACGCGGCGGAGAGGCGCTGCCCCTGCTGCTCGACGCGGCCGGCCGACTGGCGCGGGCCGGGGACGCGTCCGCGCGCGAGGCGTACCTGGACGCCCTCGGATCGGCGGTCTTCGCCGGCCGCCTGGGCCGGCGGACCGGGGTGCGGGAGGTCGCCGAAGCCGCCCGCACGGCACCGCTCGGGGTACTGCCCGCACGGCCCACGGACCTGCTCCTCGACGGCTTGGCGGCCTGGTTCCTCGACGGCTGCGCCGAGGGCGGGCCGCTGCTGCGGTCCGCCCTGGGGGCCTTCCGGCAGGCCGCCGTCCGCGAGAGCGGCGACGCCATGCGCTGGCTCTGGCTGACCTGGCTGGTCGCCGGGGAGCTGTGGGACGACGAGGCATGGCACTGGATGACCGAGCAGGCGGTCCGCTCGGCCCGCGAGGCCGGCGCCCTCAACGTCCTCCCCCTGGCGCTCGGCTACCGGGCCGCCCTGGCCGTGCACACCGGCGACTTCGACCTCGCGGCGGCGCTCATCGACGAGGCCGACACCATCGCGGAGGTGACCGGCCAATCGCCGATGGCGTACCCCGCGCTCCTGCTGACGGCCTGGCGCGGCGAGGACGCGCGGGCCGCCGAGGTGATCCGCGGCGCCGCCCGGGACGCGACCACATGGGGCGAGGGGCGCGCGATCGGCCAGGAGCACTACCTCGTCGCCGTCCTCCACAACGGCCTCGGCCGCTACCAGGACGCCTTGGCCCACGCGGAACGGGCCGTTGCGCACGAGGACCTGGCCGTCCACGGCTTCGCCCTCGCCGAACTCGTCGAGGCGGCCGCCCGCGCCGACGCCCCCGAGCGGGCCGCGGCGGCCCTGCGCCGGCTGGAGGACCGCGCCGGGGCGGCCGGCACCGACTGGGCCCTCGGCGTGCTGGCCCGCTCGCGCGCCCTGCTGGACGACGGCCCGGGTGCCGAGCGGCTCTACCGCGAGGCCCTGGCCCGCCTCGAACGCGGCCGCAGCGCCGTCCACCTGGCCCGCACCCACTTGGTGTACGGCGAGTGGCTGCGCCGCGAGAACCGGCGCGGCGACGCGCGCGGGCACCTGCGCACCGCCCACGAGCTGCTGCGGGGGTTCGGCGCCAAGGCCTTCGCCGAGCGCGCCCGGCGCGAACTGCTGGCCACCGGCGAGACGGTCCGGCCGCGCCCCGCCGACGCGGGCGCGCCGGGGCGCGAGGCCCTCACGGCCCAGGAGGGCCAGATCGCCCGTCGGGCCGCCGACGGCCTGACCAACTCCGAGATCGGCGCCGAACTCTTCATCAGCCCCCGCACCGTGGAATGGCACCTGGGCAAGGTGTTCACCAAGCTCGACGTCAAGTCCCGAAACCGGCTCCGCGCCGCCCTGGCCGACGCCTGAAGGCCGGCCCTCGCAGGCCCCCCGGGAGCCCCGGGGACACCCGGGGGTCGACCCGGGGTTCCCCGGGCGCCGGCCGACGGGCCGGGGCGGCAGGCTGGGCCCGGCGGCGCCGACCGGCGCCGCGCGCGAGCGCGGCCGCCCCTGGGGGGACGGCACCGCGGTCCGCGCCAGGAACGACCGCGCGCCGGGCTCGGGGATCCGGGCCCGGCCGGGACCGAAGGGGAGGCCGGCCGGCCCATGACTCAGGAGATGCTGGGGCGCAGCCGCGAGTGCGGGGCACTGGAGGAACTGCTCGACGCCGTGCGCGGCGGCCGGAGCCGGGTCCTGGTGCTCCGCGGCGAGCCGGGCGTGGGGAAGACCAGACTGCTGGAGCACGCCGCCGCCCGGGCGCGGGGACTCCGGACCGCCCGGGTCACCGGCGTCCAGTCCGAGATGGAGCTCCCGTACGCCGGGCTCCACCAGCTGTGCGCCCCGTTCCTGGACCGGCTCGGCCGCCTGCCGGCCCCGCAGCGCGACGCGCTGGGCACCGCGTTCGGCCTGACCGCGGGCACCCCGCCGGACCGCTTCCTGGTCGGCCTCGCCGTGCTGAGCCTGCTCGCCGACGCCGCCGGACAGGACCCGCTGCTCTGCCTCGTCGACGATGCCCAGTGGCTGGACGAGGTCTCCGTGCAGACGCTGGCCTTCGTCGCCCGGCGCCTGCTCGCCGAGCGGATCGGCCTGGTCCTCGCCGTGCGCGAGCCCTCCCTGGAGCCCAGGTTCACGGGGCTGCCGCAGCTCACGGTCGGACGGCTCGGCGACAGCGACGCCCGCGCCCTGCTGGACTCCGTGGTCCCGGGCCGGCTCGACGAGCGCGTCCGCGACCGCATCGTCGCCGAGACCCAGGGCAACCCCCTGGCCCTGCTCGAACTGCCCCGCGGGCTCGGCCCCGAGGAACTGGCCGGCGGCTTCGGACGCCCCGACGCGCGGCCGCTGGCCGGGCAGATCGAGCAGAGCTTCCTGCACCGGATCCAGGCCCTGCCGCCCGCCGCCCGGCACCTGCTGCTCCTCGCCGCGGCCGAACCGGTCGGGGACGTCGCCCTGCTGGCCGAGGCCGCCGCCCTGCTGGGCATCGAAGACTCCGCCGCCCCGTCGGCCGAAGCCGCGGGCCTGGTCACGATCGGCACCCGGGTGCGGTTCCGGCACCCCGTGGTGCGCTCGGCGGCCTACCGGGCCGCCGCGCCCGAGGCCCGGCAGCAGGTGCACCGGGCCCTGGCCGAGGCGACCGACCCGGACACCGACCCCGACCGCCGCGCCTGGCACCTCGCCAACGCCACCCCGGGGCCCGACGAGGAGGTCGCCGCCGAACTGGAGCGCTCCGCCGGCCGGGCGCAGGCCCGCGGCGGGGTCGCGGCCGCCGCCGCGTTCCTGGAACGGGCGGCCGAGCTCACCCCCGACCCGGCCGCCCGCGCCGGCCGGGCCCTGGCGGCCGCCCAGGCCAAGTACCAGGCCGGCGGCTACGACACCGCGCGCGAACTGCTGGACGCCGCCGCCCTCGGCCCGCTCGACGAGCGCCGACTCGCCCAGGCGGACCTGCTGCGCGGGCGGATCGTGTTCGCCTCCCAGAACGCCGGCGGCGCCCTGCCGGTGCTGGTGCGGGCCGCCGGCCGCCTGGAGGCGCTGGACACCGGACTCGCCCAGCAGACCTACCGCGACGCGCTGCACGCCGCCCTCATCATCGACCGCCCGCCGAGCGGCGCCACGCTGGCCGACATCGCCCGGGCCGCGCTCGCCGCACCGCCCGGGCCGCCCCCGGAGCGCAACGACCTGCTGCTGCGCGGCCTGGCCGCGATGACCGTCGACGGCTACCGGGCGGGCGCGCCCACGGTGCTGCGCGCCCTGGGCGCCCTGTGCACCGAGGAGGTCTCCGCGGAGGAGGGCCTCGGCTGGTTCCCGCTCGCCGCCAGGATGGCCTTCAACGTCTGGGACTTCGACAGCAACACGGTGCTCTCCGCGCGCCTGGTCGAGCTGGCCCGCGGGACGGGCGCGTTGTCGGTGCTGCCGTCGGCCCTGCTGCAACTCGTCTCCAATCGTGTCCTGGCCGGCGAACTCGACCACGCGGACGCGCTCATCGCCGAGGCGCGGGCGATCGGCGAGGCCACCGGCAGCCGCTACCTCGCCCACTACGCCTCCCTGGTGACCGAACCGTGGCGGGGCCGGGAGGCCGAGGTGCTCAGGGCGACCGACGCCATGGCCCGGGACGCCGGCCCCCACCGGGGCAGGCCGGGCGACGTCCCCGGCTCCGGCGAGTGGGCGAAGGCCGTGCTGTACAACGGGCTCGGCCGCTACGAGGAGGCCTGCGCCGCCGCCGAACGCGGCGTGGAGAGCCTCCAGGAGCTCGGCCTCGCGATCAGGTCGACGGTCGAGCTCGTCGAGGCCGCCGCCCGCAGCGGCCGACCGGCCCGCGCCGCCGAGGCGGCCCACCGGGTCGCCGACCTGGCCCGGGCCAGCGGCACCGACTGGGCCCTCGGCACCTCCGCCATGGTGCGCGCCCAGGTGAACGCGGGAGCGGCCGCCGAGGCCCTCCACCAGGAGGCCGTCGAACGCCTGGGCCGCACCGGGGTCCGGATCACCCACGCCCGCGCCCACCTGCTCTACGGCGAGTGGCTGCGGCGGGAGAACCGCCGGGCCGACGCCCGCGAGCACCTGGGCACCGCCTACCAGGCGCTGAGCCGGATCGGGGTCGAGGGCTTCGCGGAGCGCGCGTGGCGGGAGCTGCGCGCCACCGGCGCGACGGCGCACCGACGCCCGGCCGAGTCCCGGACCGCACTCACCGCCCAGGAGACCCAGATCGCGCGCCTGGCCGAGGGCGGGATGACCAACCCCGAGATCGGGGCCCAGCTGTTCCTCAGCCCGCACACGGTGGAGTGGCACCTGCGCAAGGTGTACACGAAGCTCGGTGTCACCTCCCGCAAGCAACTCGGCGGCGCCCTGCCCGACAGCGCGGCGGCCACGGCCTGAGCCCGCGCCCGAGCCCCGGCTCCCGCCGGCGGGGGTGCCCGCCCCGGTACCCCCGGGGGTGGCCGCCACGGGGCACCGGGGCAGCGGACCAGGCACCTTCCGGGGCGTCACGGCGGGGGCCGCGGCGGGAGCGTGTTCCCTGCGGGCATCGACGGATGCCGCAGGCGAAACGGAGCCGTGATGAGCGTGTTGACAGACCTGCCCGGGACGCGTCCGGACACCCGGCCGCCCGCCGGGGAGGCCACCCTGGACGAGGCCGCGGCCGCCTTCGAGGAGCTGCGGCCCCGCCTCTTCGGCGCCGCGTACCGGATCCTGGGCAGCGCGGTCGAGGCGGAGGACGTGGTCCAGGACGTCTGGCTGCGCTGGCAGCTGACCGACCGCTCGGCGGTGGTCAGCCCCGCGGCCTTCCTGTCCCGCGCCACCGCCCGGCTGGCCCTCAACGTGGCCCAGTCCGCCCGGGCGCGCCGCCAGACCCCGCTCGGCCCCTGGCTGCCCGAGCCCGTCGACACCGGCAGCGACCCCGAGGCCGGCGTGCAGCGGGCGGAGGAGCTGGCGTCCGCGCTGCTGGTGGTCCTGGAGCGGCTGACGCCCAGGGAGCGGGCGGTGTACATCCTGCGCGAGGCCTTCGAGTACGCCAACGCCGACATCGCCGCGATGCTGCGCCTCAGCGCCGTCAACGTCCGCCAGATCACCAGCCGGGCCCGCCGCCGCATCGGGAGGCCGTCGACCCGACGGAGCACCGGTTACTGCTGGCGGCCTTCGTCGCGGCCGCCCGGGCGGGGGACACCGGCGCCCTGGAGTCGCTGCTGGCGGCGCGGTGAACGGGGCCTGCGCAGCGGTCCCGGGCACCGCCGGAACCGCGCCGCCCCACCCGCGGCGCAACGGGAGGGGCGGGGTCGGCCCGTTGCGCCGACCCCGCCCCGCCCGCCGCCGGGGAGGCCCGCAGGCCCGCTATCGGCGGATCACCCGCAGGTGGTCCCGGACGTCCTGCCAGGAGGCGAACGTGCCCACGCCGTTGACGGTCAGGGGAGGCGTGGACGGGACGGTGGTGATGTCGATCGCGAACCTGGAGATGGAGCCCCAGGCGCCGCGCAGCGCCCGCAGCCGGGGGGTCGATATCTCGAAGAAGGCGCCGCCGTTGCGCCCGGCGACGACCGGGTCCCAGGTGTCGCGGAAGTCGGTGAACCGGGCCGCCTCGGAGAAGGCGCCGATCAGCTTGATCAGCGCCCGGGCGACGGCGGCCCGGCCGGCGGCCTCGCCCAGCTGCTGGTCGGCCCTGCCGACGGTCTCGGCCGAGCCGATGAATCTCGGCCGAGCCGATGAATCCGTTCAGCCACTCGATCGACGGCTCGTCCCCGGCGGTGGCGACGAGCGAGCCGTAGCTGCCGCCGAAGGCCAGCGTGTTCACCTGGCCGCCGCGGCCCATCTCGGTGCGCACGTTCTCCGAGGCGTCGTTGAACGCGTACAGCTTGCCGCTCCTGGTGCGGAAGCCGCCGACGTAGAGGCTGGCCGGGTTGAAGTAGAGGCTCGACAGCTCGTTGCCGTCCTTGTCCTGGATCCGCAGGGCGATCAGGCCGGGCGGCGTCGCCTGGGTGAGGTAGACGTCGTCGTCGCGGAACTGCCGCCCCGCCGCCTGGCGGAGCCGGATGAGCGCCGTGTGGTACCCGGCGACGTTGCCCCCGGTGTAGTTGTGGTCGAGCTTCACCTCCACGACCTTGGTGGTGCCGTCGGGCGTGTCCGCCCGGGCCGGGGACGCGGCCCCGAGGCCGGGGACGGCGACCGCGGCGGCCACGGCGAACGCCAGCAGGGCGCGGACCCCGCGGCGCTTGAGAACTGTTGTTGTCATTCGGTGCTCCCGATGGGTGGTGCCGGCCCGAGGGCCCGGCGTCGGAGGGGGCGTTCCCGCTCCCGAAGAGGAAGACCGGGAACGCCCCCTTTCTGTGACAGACCGTCAGTGATCAGTCAGCCCGGGCCACTTCAGGGCCCACAGGCAGGACGTCACCGCGTCCCGGGTCGTTCACCGGGAGACCTCCTTCCAGGTCCACTTCCAGGTCCACAGGTCCGCGGCGGCGAGGCTCTCGGTGACGGCGAGCCCCCGGGCGTTCCCGCGCGAGGTGAGGTAGAGGCGCTGGCCGGTGGCCGTGCGCTGGGTCAGCAGCACGCCCGCGGTGGCGTGCCGGTCCGGCGTGTCGGTGCACCACAGGTAGCTGGGGTGGTCGGGGCGGAACGCGTCGAGGGTCAGGAGCGCCTCGTGCCGGGGGTACGGGTCGGAGGCGGAGGTGTTGACGTACCTCCCGTTGTTGACGAGGTAGTAGCAGTAGTCCTCACGGATCCGGCCCGCGGAGACGGTGGTGAACTGCCCGCGGGCGCCGTTGTCGTCGACCACCAGGTCCAGCGGGAGGCCGGTGCCGGTTCCGGCCGGCACGCCGACCACCAGGTCCTGAGGATCGTCGTCCTGCCGCAGCAGCTCGTCCACGTCCAGCGCCTCGCCCTCGGGTTCCTGGAAGAACCACCGCTGGGAGGCGTCCTCCGAGTCGAAGTCGCGGAGCATCACCTCCTCTCCCTCGGGCCCGTCGACGGCGGCGAGCACCTGCGCGGTCTCGGCGTTCAGCACGACCCAGGTGCCGTCGTCCATGTCGATGACGCTCCAGATCTGCGTGAGCCCCCGGTCGCCTTCGGGCAGCAGCACCGCGGGCGTGTTGAGCAGGCCGAACTCCTGGCTCAGATAGGTGCGGGTCGTCCGGTGCAGGATGCGGAACTGGTCCGGGTGGTCGGCGGCCGGCTCGAACACGAGGGTCTCCATGTCGCGGTTGCCCCGGTCGACCGGCCGGGTGCCGAGCGTCCGGCCGCTGCCGCCCGTGCCGCCGCCGGGCTTGCTGCTGGGGTAGGGCGCGTAGGTGCTCCTGGCGGAGCGGGCGGTGCGGTCCCCCTTCGGCTTCTTCTTCTTAGGGGCCGGCGTCGGCGTCGGCAGTGGATCGCCCGGCGCGGGGGAGAGCGTGAAGGCGACGGGGTAGTGGTCCGAGGTCCGTACGGACTCGACCCGGTCGGCGCTGGTGAAGTACACCTGCGGTTCGGGTCCGAAGCGCGCCGAGATCGCCCCGAAGTCGTAGTTCCCCGGGGGCTGGTCGCCGTTGACCGGGTAGGTGTGCTCCCGGGCCCCCTGGACGTCCCACAGCCTGCTCATCGTCCGGCGGAACGTACCGAGATCGGTGTTGAAGTCGCCGAACACGGCGGTGGGCAGCCCCTGCGGCGAGGCCACCCGGGACCTGATGGCGTTGAGCAGGCCGGTGGCGTTCGCGCCGCCGCCGGTGTCCATGTGCACCGTGAAGTAGATCGTTCCGCCGACCCGCACGCCGAGCGCCGGCCGGGAGAGGCCGGTCCCGGGCGAGGCGACGACGAAGATCCGCCCGCCGCCGGTGGGGTCGCCGGGGTCGAAGGCCCGCTCCCGCGTCCAGACGGCCAGGTTCATCTGGCCGACCCCCGTGGTGTTGGTGTCCGTCTGCAGCCAGTACAGATAGCCGTCGACGCCGTTCAGGGTGCGCCGGTACTCGCGGACGGGGGGCATGTCGATGACCTCGCCCGCGGAGTTCCGCCGCTGGTACGTGCTCTGCGGGATCGCGATGTGTTCGGCGTTGATCCCCAGCGGGAAGGGCGGGGCGCCGGCCTCCTGGAGGAGGATCACGTCGGGCCGGTGGGTGGCGACCAGCTCCTGCAGGCTGGTCCGCCACTTGTCGGCGCTGTTGTTCGACCCCGTGATGGACCGGCCGCGCATGTTCCAGGTGATCACCTTTCGATCGCCGTCGGCGCGCGGGTCGAGCTCGCCGCCGGTGTACCGCAGGAAGAGGGAGTGCCGCCTGCCCACGTCGAGGGGCACCACCCCCGCCCCGGTGTAGTCCAGCGTCTCCCGGCCGGTCCAGTCGGCGATGGCCTGCCCGCTCTGGCCGAGCGGTTGGAAGCGGTCCGGGTCCTGGCTGTCGGAGCCGAACTGGAAGGCGGTGCCGGTCCGGGTGCCGTAGGGCCCGTACGGCTCGAACGGGCCGCCCGGGACGGTCTGTTTGAGCATCGTGTTGTTGTAGAAGACGTTCTGCGGCCCCGAGGAGCCGGACCACTTCCCCGCCTTGGGGCCGGCCGCCCACCAGATCGGGTACCACGTCCCGTCGTCCGTCTCGCCGCCCTCGCCGCCGCAGTTGGCCTGGCAGCTGCCCGAGCGGTGCTCGTACGGGATCCGCAGGGTGTTCTGCTCGAACAGGTTGTGGTGCTCCCAGCCGCCGTGCAGGTTGAGGTCGGAGTCGAGGTCGTTGCGGAAGGCGACGTTGCCGC
>NZ_JZWY01000564.1:0-234 GCF_000966955.1 Streptomyces sp. NRRL S-495 | reverse complement strand
GTCGAGGTCGTTGCGGAAGGCGACGTTGCCGCTGGCCGACCACTGGAAGGTGAAGTGGCGCAGGTTGCGGCTGACGTTGTGGGCCCACAGGGAGTCCCAGACCCGGCTGCCGCGCAGGTAGCCGTTGCCGCCCTTGCCCTTGTTCCAGGCGCCGTCGAAGCTGTTGCGCTCGATCTGGAGGTTGCGGGCGTCCTCGGTGACGATCGGGTGCGAGCCGGTCATCTCGGCCTTCAG
>NZ_JZWY01000563.1:0-3741 GCF_000966955.1 Streptomyces sp. NRRL S-495 | reverse complement strand
GGTGCGAGCCGGTCATCTCGGCCTTCAGACCGCGCGCCCAACTGTTCGCGGCCCATTTGAAGACGATGCCGTGCATCGCGTACTCGGGTGCCAGGTTGCCGTAGTTGTGCACGGCCTGCTCGGGCGTCAGCCGGTAGGTCTCCTGGCCGCCGATCCTGGGCAGGCCGTTCATGTCCTGGGTGAAGGCGAAGTCCTCGAAGCCGACGCCTTCGACGGTCTTCAGCGGGGTGATCTTGCTGGAGTACGGGGTGCCGCTGCCGTTGATCGGCGGGGAGCCGTCCGACTCGGAGTTCACCGGCAGGTCCCACTCCAGCGCGCGGTCCAGGGTGACCGTCCTGGCGGTGGCGTCGACGCGGACGACCTTGAACATCTGCTGGCGCATGTGGAGCGCCTCGATCATGCTCGGGTCGGTGATGCCCTGCTGCGCGTAGAAGTTCCTGCTGTTGGCCGCGCCGATCCAGACGTAGCCGCCCGTCCGGAACCTCTTCATGTCGGTCTTGGCGTCCAGGCGGACGACGGACGACCCCTTCCGGGCGGAGTAGCCCGGGTCGCCGTCCCGGGCGGCCGGCTTCAGGCCGGAGACCCAGTGCTGGTTGACACTGCCCTCGAAGATGTCCTTGCGCATCGGGAGGGTCGTGGCCGCCTCCCAGTCGTCCTGGTACCGGGCCGCGACCTCCCGGGTCTGGACCCGGAACATGCCGCGCCCCGGCCAGATCCAGCCGCCCCCGCCGACGTCGCCGCCGGTCCCGGCCACCATGGAGTCCTGGTCCCAGCGGCCGTTGGCCACCTGGTCGTACCGGGTGCTGAGGTCGGGCCGGAAGACCAGCCGGGTGCCGCCCGCGCCGGAGCCCTTGCCCCGGAGGGTCAGGAAGTCGGCGTCGACGTAGATCTGGCNACGTAGATCTGGCGGGACAGGTCGACCCGGCCGGCGGGCAGTTCGACGAGGGAGAGGCGGTTGAAGTCGGCCTTGGGCGAGCACTGGGCCTTGATGTCGTCGATCGCCCGCTGCAGGCCGGCGGTGTCGTCGGCCCCGTCGTCGGCGCGCACCCCGTAGGCGGCGGCGAGCTTCTGCGGCGAGATGCGGCAGGCGGCGTCCTCGGTGAGGGCCGACTCGCCGCGCGGCAGGTCCTGCCCGCCCCGGTAGCCGACGCGCGACCAGTCCGGCATGCCGCTCGGCGGGGAGGTGCGGTTGGCGTAGCTGAGGTCCGGCTCCTCCGCGGCCGCGGAGGCGGTCTCGGAGGCGGCCGTGGGGGCTTCCTCGGATGCCGCGGCCGCGGAGGAGACCGCCGGTGGGGCGGGTGCCGGGGCCGCGGTGGCCGGTGCCGGTGCCGCGAGGGGGACCACCAGGGCGGCCAGGAGGGCCGCCGCTGGTCGGAGGTGTTTCATGTGGCCTCGTTTCCTGCGTCGTCGTGCCGTCGGCATGGGCGCGGCGGCCCGGACCGGGCTCACCCGTGCCGGGTGCCGGGGCGTCCGTTCCCATGCAGCAAGACCGGGCTCGCACCTCGTCTGTGACACCCCGTCGCTCCGGCTCCGGCGCGGTCGGCGGGTGTGCTGCGGCGGATTCGGACCGGGTGGCTGTCACAGACCGGACCGCTCGCCGGTCTGTAGGGACGACTGGACGGCGCAGCCCGCGGTGGCGCCGTCGAGGCCTCCGGCTGACGCCCTTCGTAAGGAGAACCCCATGACCCAGGCCAACCTCGCCCGCCCCGACGCGCCGGGACGCGACGAACCGGTCCCGTCGCGCTACGCGTTGAAGGTCGGTGACATCGACGTGCTGGTGATCAGCGACGGGGTGCTGCCGATCTCGCCCACCACGCTGGCCACCAACGCCGCCCCGGCCGACCTGAAGGCCTGGCTCGGGGACATGTACCTGCCGCTGGAGTCGATCAACTGGCCGCTGAACGTGTCCGTGGTGCGCAGCGGCGGCCGGACCGTCCTCGTCGACTCCGGTCTGGGGACGGAGTTCCCCGGCTTCCCGCGGGCCGGGCAGCTGGCCGCGCGACTGGACGCCGCCGGGATCGACCCCGGGTCGGTGACCGACGTGGTGCTCACCCACCTGCACATGGACCACATCGGCGGGCTGCTCGTCGAGGGGCTGCGGGGCCGGCTGCGTACGGACCTGCGGGTCCACCTGGCCGCGGCCGAGGCCGAGTTCTGGGCGGCGCCCGACTTCTCCCGCACCGACATGCCCGCACCGGTGCCGGATGTGCTCCGCACCACCGCCTCGCGGTTCCTCGATCTGTACCGCGGCCAGTTGCGGCCCTTCGAGCAGGAGTACGAGGTGGCGCCGGGCGTCCTGATCCGCCGCACCGGCGGTCACACCCCCGGTCACAGCATCATCCGCCTGGAGTCCGGCGGTGACCGGCTGACGTTCGCGGGCGACGCCGTGTTCCAGTGCGGGGACCGGAAGCCCGAGTGGCACAACGGCTTCGATCACGACCCCGAGGGGTCGGCCCGCATCCGGACCCGGCTCCTGACCGAAATGGCGTCGACCGGCGAGCAGCTGATGGCCAGTCACCTGCCCTTCCCGTCCGTCTGCCACGTGGCGGATGCCGGCAGCGGCACGTTCCGCTTCGTGCCGGCGGTCTGGGACTACTGACCTCCCGACCCGGACACCCCCGCCGTGCGCAGGAGGTCGACCCCGCCGACTTCCTGCGCACGGTGCGCCCGCACCCGGAGGAACCCCAGCCGACGCACGACTGGGGTTCCTCTTCACACGGCGGGCGGCGGCCGGTGGGCGGCGGGCGAAGATGCGTGTGCCGCCGACCGGTCGTCCGGCAATGTGGTGCGAGTGTTGCGGATCGGGCGGGTCAGCGCTGCAGCGTGAGGAGCCCCGGCCGCCACGGCAACTGGTCGTAGGGGCCGCTCGCGGTGGGGGACTTGCCCTGGTAGAGGAGTTGCAGGTGGCAGGGGTCGATGGTCATGGTCTGGTCGGGGTTGTCGCGGACCAGGTCGCCGTGGCTGATGTCGTTGGTCCAGGTGGCGCCGCTGTTGGCCTTGCCGGCGAAGGGGCTGCTCTCGCTGCCGGCCTGCGGGGTCCAGGAACCGTTCAGGCCGGTGGCCGTGAAGGAGCGGAAGTAGCGCCCGTTCGCCCCCATCGCCTCGACGATCATGAGGTACTGGTTCCGGTCCTTGACCTTGTAGACCTGCGGGGCCTCGAACAGGTTGGCCGTCGAGTCGCTCATGACGGTCGTGTACGAGGAGCCGAAGTTGCCCGGGAAGTTCCCGATCGGCATGCTCGCCCGGTAGATGCTGCCGTTGTCACCGGCGAAGAACAGGTACATGTTCTGGCCGTCGGCGATCAGGGTCTGGTCGATCGGACCGGTGCCGGAGTTGGGGATGCTGCCGGTGAACAGCGGCTGCGGGGAGGACCAGCCGTTGGGGTTGGCGGGGTCGCTCGACGTGCGGTAGATGAAGGGCCACGCACCCCACTGGTAGGCCAGCACCCAGATGTTCTTGGGTGCGAAGTAGAACAGCGTGGGCGCTACCGCGGCCTGGCCCATCCCGGTCTGGCCGGTCGACGCCATGTCCGACCAGTTGGTGAAGGGGCTGAACATCATCGAGCCGTACGACGACCCGGAGACGTTCGACGCGTAGACCAGGTGCTTGCCGTTGACCACCACGTCGGTGAAGTCCTTCACCGAGGCCCAGCCGTTGGCGGGCTGCGCCAACTGACCCGTCGAGGACCAGCGGTACGTCGTCGGCAGGGGGCAGCTGCCGCCCGACGGGTCGGTCCCGGAC